>JAITGR010000152.1 GCA_031280455.1 Spirochaetaceae bacterium | reverse complement strand
GTCCGATGGCGGCCAGGCGGAGACCATCAATGTGCCGCAAACGGGCTGGTACCGCATAGAGTTGTGGGGCTCGCAGGGCGGGTTTGCCCGTCAGATGGGCACCACCCTGTACGAAGGCGGCAAGGGCGGCTATACGGCCGGCGACATTTACCTTACCGCTGGCGATAAGTTGTACATGTACCTGGGCGGCGGCGGGAATAACCGCACGCCTGGTTCGACGAAGGCATACGAGGCGTCGTACAACGGCGGCGGCAGGGCGTCTAACCAGCAGTCGCACGGGGCCGGCGGCGGCGCGACCGATGTCCGCACAGTCGCCGCGTCAACGCCGGAGCCGAGTAATGACGCGGTAAGTCTTGCCTCGCGTATTATGGTTGCCGCGGGCGGCGGCGGCGCGGTCGCCAGGTTTAACGGCAACGAGCCTTCGGACACCAAGCCGAATGTCGGCGGGTACGCCGGCGGGCTTATCGGCGGCCCGGGTAAGGGTTCGAGCGCGCCGGCGGGCGCGACGCAGATAGCGGCCCAGCGAAATGGCGGTTTCGGCAGGGGCGGCGCGGGCATCGGCCCGAGCTCAGGCGGCGAATCGGTCGGCGGCGGCGGCGGCGGCTGGCAGGGCGGCGGCGCAGGTTCGTACAACTCGAACAACAGTTCCGGCAGCGGTGGCTCGTCGTATATTTCGGGGTACCCCGGTTGCGTGGCGACGACCAGCACGACCGGCTTTACCGCCAGCACAGACGGCACGGAGAATAGCGTTTTACGTGCGACATCGTGGACCAACAAAACGTTTACCAATACGGTTATGAAGGCGGGGAACGAACTAATCACCGAGCCGGACGGTACCGAAGCGACCGGCCACAGCGGCGCGGGTTTCGCGCGTATTATCTTTCTTGGGAGCAGTGATTGATGCATAAAAAACAATGGGCGGCGTATTTATATTTACCAGGGAAGTACCGATTATTAAGGGGTATGAAGTTTAAATTATTTCTGCCACTGTTTTTCCTGGGACTGTGTTTCTTGGGTGCCCATGAGCTGCATGCGGATGAGCTTCAGACGGCGGATTCCCCGGCGGCGGAGAACTCGCCGCCGGATGATACCGCTTTGCAGACCGCGACGACCGGTGTTTTCGCGCTGGACGGGGACGGGGGCGAAGAGCCGCATGTTCCCGACAGCCTAAAAAACAACCGGTACTACCTGGATAGTCTGCGCTACACCAATCTTGCGCGGCTTTCGTTTGGCGAAGGTGAATACGACCAGTCCGCCGAGTATTCCGAGGAGGCCGCGCGGCTTGCCCGTCTTTCCGATGAGTACATTAGCGAAAAACTCAAGTACGCGCGCGGCGTTTCCAAGTTATACGAGGCGCAAAAGCGGCTCGAATGGGCCGAAGAATCCGGCGCGGCAAAGTACTACCCCAAAGAAGTCGGCCTTGCCAAAGACGACTATGCCCAGGCGGTGGACGCGCGCAAGGCCGAAGACTGGGCCAATGTCATTGTGTGGGCGGAAAAAGTCATTGCCGATTTGGAGGGTGTCGCCGCGCCGCCGCCGGCGGGGGCCGCCAAAAATCAGCCGGAGCTGCCGACGCAGTACCGCGTACGTCCCTGGGACGAGTTTGGCGACTGTTTGTGGAATATATCAAAGTGGTTTTACGGCAGCCCCTGGCACTGGCGGCGCTTGTACGAAGTCAACAAGCATAAACTGCCCGACCCGGACAATCCCAACTTGCTTGAGATTGGGACTGTTATCGACATTCCGAGTCTTGCTGGAGAGCAGCGCGTCGGCCTGTATGACACCGGCACCTCCTACAGCCCGTCCAGCGGTACATTATGAATAAGTATCTTAACTACGAAGATAACATATTCATACTGAACACACGAGTACGCATGATACAGGATTTGCTCGCGCTGGACGCCGACGCGGGCATATTCCTTGATAAAACAATTGAAGACTGCGAATTTATCGGCAAAAGTTCGGCTGTGCTTTTGGACAGTCTTCTTACCAACAAACAGTTAATTGAACGCGACGAGCAGTTGCACAATCTTTACGAAATGGAAACGCGCTTTTCCAACGTTCTGTTCAGTATGCTCCACAGCAACGCTTCGTTTTCTGTCCGCGTGTTTCCCGATATTGAACAGGCTGTTGCCGCAATGTCCGAAAGCGCGGCAAAACGCATCGCCGTTATCGACAGCACCATGAAAGAAATGCCGTCGTTTTCCGTGGAAAACCGCGCGGTAAGCAAAGACGAACTGGTCGCCCTTTTGGGCAGCGGCTAATGCGCATAACAGGCGGCGCGCTTTCGGGGCGGCGGGTTGCTGTGCCAGAGGCCGCCGGCAGCGCGATTCGTCCCGCGATGGACCGTATGCGCGAAAGCGTGTTCGCCACGCTGGGCGATATTACCGGCAAATCCTTCCTTGACCTTTTTTCCGGCAGCGGCATTATCGCGCTGGAGGCGCTTTCGCGGGGCGCGGAGCCGGTTGAGGCCGTGGAACAAGACCGGCGTAAAAGCAAAACACTGATACAAAACGCCGCTGTCGCGCTGCCGCTCCGGCTTAACTGCCGGTTTATCGCCTGCGAGCTGTACATACAGCGGGCGCGGCGCTCCTTCGACCTTATTTTTTGCGACCCGCCCTTCCCCTACGCATACAAATCGGAGCTTTTGCAGGCTATCGCGGCCTCGCCCCTGGCAGGCGCGCCGGAAAGCCTTGTCATGCTCCACCGCCCGCGCGAGGAAGCAATCCGCTGCCCGCCGGATTTCCGGCTGGACAAGCGGCGCGAGTACGGGCGTTCTGTGGTGGATTTTTTGCGGCGTGTATAGCCTATTAGAGTTGTTCGGCAACGTCAGTTTCCGAACAGTCTATTCTATCGCTAAAAGTTCAACGTCAAAAATAAGCACGGAATTGGGCGGAATAGGCAGGCCGGACATATCCCCATAGCCTAATTTGGGCGGGACGTAAAACGTGAACTTGCTGCCCACGCTCATAAGCTGAATGCCTTCTGTCCAGCCGGAAATAACATCTTCCAGCGGAAACTGCGCCGCCTCGCCGCGTTCATAGGAGCTATCAAAAACAGTGCCGTCAACAAGCCGCCCTTCGTAGTTTACCGTTACGACGCTCTGGCTCGCGGGCTTTTTGCCGCTGCCTTTGGCCGCGACCACGTACTGCAAGCCGCTGGCTGTCGTCTTAACGCCGCTTTTTTTCGCGTTTTCGGCCAAAAAGCGCTCTGATTTTTCCAGATTTTCCCGCGCCTTCGATTCGCTGGCCGCCGTGATTATCCCTTCCAGTTTTTCGGCGGCTTCGTCCACCGGAATAACCGAAGCGCCGTTGCGTTCGGCCATAAAGCCGTTGACAAATTGAGCGCGCGAAAAAGCGAGCGATATGCCGCCGTTTATCAACTGATGCGCGATAGCCGCGCCGAGCGCGTAACTGGTCTCGTTGTTCAAATCCGGCGTCTCGCCCGGGCCGCCGCCGAGCGCGCCGGTTACCAGCATAAGGGCCTTTTCGGCGCTTATCTCGCTGTTGCCGCTCATCGCCGCGTAAAAACCGTCGGAAAACCGCTCTTCGTTAAAGGCTATCTCCATTTCTTCCATTTGGCTGCCGATAACCGCGCCCAAGGCGTAACTGGAGTCTTCGTCAAGTGTGGCAAGCGGCTCCGCGCCCGCTCCCGTAAGGAGGCCGCACAGGAACACTGCCATAAAAAATTTGCGTTGTGTCATAATTTTGTTGAATCGTGTTGCCGGGAAGGCAGCCGCGTGGCCGTCTTCCCGGGCGTGGAACAGCGACTACTGAATTTCCACCGTGCCGCCGGCTTCGGTAACCGCTTTCTTGATTTTTTCGGCTTCCTCTTTGCTGGCGCCCTCTTTAAGCGGTTTCGGCGCGCCTTCCACCAGGTCTTTCGCTTCTTTCAGCCCCAGCCCTGTCGCCGCGCGCACTTCCTTAATAACGGCGATTTTCTTCGCGTCGTCGAAGGCTTTCAGAATAACCGTGAATTCGGTCTTTTCCTCCGCCGCTTCGCCGCCGCCCGCCGCCGGCGCCGCTCCAACAGCCGCCACCGCTACAGGGGCCGCCGCCGATACGCCGAATTTTTCTTCCATAGCCTTTACAAGCTCGGAAGCCTCCAAAACCGTCATTGACGCAATCGCGTCCAAAATTTGGTCTTTTGTTAATGCTGCCATATTATCTTCTCCTTAAAAATATGCTTTAGAGCCTGTTCAAAAACTCATGCGCGGCAACTGCGCCATTGCAATGGCGATGCGGCAGTCTTTGGGCGCGTAACTTGGCGCAAAAACATAGCCATACACCCAGTATGGCTTAAGTTTTTGGGCGTCGTTCCGCGCTCCAAATACTTGCAATCTTGCCTACCCCTAGATTTTGAACAGGCTCTTACCGCCCGCACACGCGGACAGCTTTAATTAACCGACAGGAACGGCAGCAACCGAAGCCTGACGGAACATTCCATTTAAGCGCCCGCCGCTTTTTTGTCGGCCACTGCCTTTACCGTCCGCACCAGCCGCGCCGGTACGTCATTGAGCGCGGCGGCCACATTGCGCGCCGGCGCGTTGATGACCGACATAAGCATAGCGATAAGCTGATTTTTGCCGGGCAGTTTGGAAAACATCTCGATTTGCTGCGCGTCGTACACCGAGCCGGCTACAACGCCGCCCTTTACCCGCAAAACCGGCGCTTCCTTCGCAAAGTCCAAAAGAAGTTTTGCGACTTCGTTAGAATCTTTCGGCGTAATCGCTATCGCGGTTGGGCCGGTAAGGTACTGCGAAACGTCTGGCGCGGCCAGTTCCTGAAACGCGATGCGGGCAAAATTGTTTTTTACCACTTTGTACAGCGCCTCTTTTTCGCGCAGCTGCTTACGCAGCGCCGTTATCTGCTCCACGCTAAGCCCGCGATATTCGGTAAAAATAAAATCCGGCGCGCCGCCCGTCTGAAAAGCCGCTTTAACTTCCCCAATAGCGGTAACTTTCGCTTCCTGTAAATTCTTCGCTACTATTGCCATGTTATACGCTCCCTTAATCCTTGCAGGCGACCCATACGCCCGGCCCCATGCTCGACGAGATTGAAACACTCTGCACAAAATCGCCTTTCGCGTCGGCAGGTTTTTTACGCTTCACTTCCGCGACCACAACTGAAATGTTTTCGGCGATTTTGTCCGTGTCCATGGACACCTTGCCGACCGCCAGGTGAATAACGCCGGTTTTATCAGCGCGGAATTCCACCCGCCCCTTTTTCAACTCGGAAAGCGCGCCTTTTAGGTCGTTGGTTACCGTGCCGGTTTTCGGGTTCGGCATGAGCCCCTTGCGCCCCAGCACCATACCCAGCTTGCCGACGTCCTTCATCATATCCGGCGTGGCGACGGCGACGTCAAAATCCAGCCAGCCGCCCTTGATTTTTTCCACCAAGTCCGAAGAACCGGCGAACGCCGCGCCCGCTTCCTGAGCCTCTTTTTCACGCTCCGGCGGGCAGAATACCAGCACGCGCTTTTCGCCCCGGAACTGATGCGGCAGCACAACCGTGTCCCGCACCGACTGGCTTTTTTTCAAATTCAGCTTGACCGACAAATCGACGGTCTCGTCAAACTTGACAAAACTAAGGCTCTTTACCAGCTCGCATGCCGGCTTTACTTCTAAAACAGCCGCCGCGTCAACTTTTTTTATCGCCTCGCGGTATTTTTTTCCATGCTTCATTTTTCCACCTCAACGCCCATGGAACGCGCCGTCCCCGCGATAATTTTTACCGCGCCGGCCAAATCGACAGCCGAAAGGTCGGGCTGCTTCAGTTTGGCGATTTCTTCCAGCTTCACCCTGGAAATGGCGCCGACCTTCACTTTGTGCGACTGCGCCGACCCTTTTTCCAGCCCAAGTGCCTTTTTTATCAGCACCGCGGCCGGCGGCGTTTTGAGGATGAATGTAAACGACTTGTCTTGGTACACCGTAATAACAACGGGTATGACAAGCCCCTTCTCCATCGTTTTTGTCCGGTCGTTAAACTGCTGGACAAACTGTGGAGCGCTTACTCCGTGCGGGCCGAGCGCGGGGCCGACCGGCGGCGCGGGGGTTGCGCTTCCCGCGGGGCACTGGAGTTTGATGTACGCGGCAACTTTTTTCTTTGCCATTTGATCTCCTTTGTGGTTGTAACGAACAGCCGCCTGGGGCACCGCTGATTAAATCGAATCTAATCAGCACTTCCCTGGGGCCGTCCTCCCACAACGCGCCGCGGGGTTACCGCATGGCGCGCGCTTTATATTGAGCCTGTTGCAAAAGTCGGTTACTTTTGCGACAGCCTCTATTTTTACGCAGGCCGCCTTCCCCGGCAGGGAACGGCTATATTTTTTCGACCTGCACAATATCCACTTCTACCGAGGTGTTTCTGCCGAAAATGCCGACCATCACCTTGAGTTTGTTTTTTTCGGTGTTCACTTCGTCGATGGTGCCGGTGAACGACTCGAACGGCCCGTCGGTTATTTTTACCTGCTCCCCGGGCGCGAAGGTCTGGCGCGAGCGCACCGGCTTTTCGCCTTTTATTTCGCCTGAACGCTGTAAAATGGTACGCGCCTCGTCAGAGCTGAGCGGGTTTGGGCGCACGTTGTGTTTTGTGCTGACAAAGCCGCTTACGCCTTCAATTTTAATCATGGTGGAGCACGTCGCTTCCCAGTTGCGCTCCGGCATGTCAATTTCAACCAAAACATACCCGGGCAAAAATATTTTTTTGAATGTGCGTTTTTTTCCGTCTTTTACCTCGGTTACATCCTCTATGGGCAGTTTTATGTCCTGAACTATCTCTTTCGAAAGCGCGCCGCTGTCGATTTTCTGCTGGATGAGTTTTTGGACTTTTCGTTCCTTGTTTGAGTAAACTTGCAATACATACCACGCTGCTGCCATAAAATCCCGCTTAAAAAACCGTCTGTACGCCCAGCAAAAGCAATACATCGACAACGCCGAGCACGGCGGCTATTATAATAGTAGAAATGATTACCACTTTTACCGAGCTGATTACATCATCAAGGCTGGGCCAGATTACTTTTCGCAACTCGGCGTGGGACTCTTTAATAAACTGCACTATCTTTTTCAAAACACACCTCTTCAATTATTCCGGCGGGCAAAGCCTCAATATCCAGGGGCAGTAGGTTTCCCTTCCGCGTAAAAACATCCTGTTTTTCCGCTCCAGGCCGGGGTTTTGCCCTTCCGCCGCCATCCATGGCGGCTTTTCCGCTGACGCGGCGGGCAAAACCCTTCGAAACCTACTGCCTCAATATCCAGGGGCAGTAGGTTTCGAACCCACGACCTGCGGTTTTGGAGACCGCCGCTCTACCAACTGAGCTATACCCCTCTTTTAGGCCCTTGTTCGCGGAACCGGCCTTATTTTATTTTTGTTTCCTTGTGCAGCGTATGCTTGCGGTCAAAAGGACAATACTTCATAAACTCCAGTTTTTCCTGGGTGTTGCGCCGGTTTTTCTGGGTTGTATAGTTTTTACGCTTGCATTCACCACACTGTAGGGCGATAAGCTCTACCGCTGTTTTTTTACTTGCCACATCTTGCTCCTTATCATTGCAGCCCTCGACCAGAATCGAACTGGTGACCTTATCCTTACCATGGATACGCTCTACCGACTGAGCTACAAGGGCATAATAGACTGCTTTCGACATCAACAGTCTCAAATAACGGTATTGTAACCTTACCAGAAAGCGATATTTTATGGCAAGTCCCCGCCCTGCCCGATTTCAACCGCGCGTGTCCCAAAATCTTGACGTTTTCGCCCCGCCGCGCTAGAATACGGTAGCCGTTTTGGAAATATCTTTTTGAAACAGGCTGAAGGAGATTGCCATGTCTATACACATAGCCGCGAAAAACGGCGATATAGCCCCGCTGGTGCTTTTGCCCGGCGACCCGTTGCGCGCGAAATTTATCGCGGAAAACTTTTTACAGGACGCGCGCTGCTACAGCACCGTGCGAAATATGCTCGGTTTTACCGGCCTTTACAAAGGCGAGCGAGTTTCCGTTCAGGGAACGGGCATGGGCGTGCCTTCGCTTTCCATATACGTTACCGAACTATTCGCCGACTACGGCATTCAAAAAGCCATACGCATAGGCACGGCCGGTTCGGTACAGACCGATGTTAAAGTGCGCGACCTCGTTCTTGCCACCAGCGCCTGCACCGATTCCGGCGCGAATACCCTGCGGTTTGGCGGGAAAAGTTTTGCGCCGGCGGCCGATTTCGCGCTGCTGCACAAGGCCTACCACCTTGCCGAAGAACGCGGCATTAAGGCGCGTCCCGGTTCCGTGTTTACCAGCGATGTTTTTTATAACGACCACGACGACGACTGGAAACTCTGGGCGCGTTTTGGCGTGCTGGCTATAGACATGGAGACGGCGGAACTGTACACGCTGGCGGCCAAACACGGCAGACAGGCGCTTTCGATACTGACAATAAGCGACAGCATACTTACCGGCGAATCGACAACGAGCGAGGAACGGGAAACCAGTTTCGCGCACATGATGGAAGTCGCGCTGGAAACAATTTTATGAGGCAGGCAAAACCGCGGTATTCGCGCGGCGGCGGCCTCCCGCGCGCGGCCACGGCGGGAATATGTGGCGCTCTGCTGATGCTCGCCTGGGCGCTCTGTTCCGGCTGCGCGGAAAAAACAGACGCGGTTTTTCCTTTTATAGACGCGGACGGCAGCGCGCTTTTGTTGACAACGCGCGCCAAAGCCGCCGCCGCGGGCGGC
>JAITGR010000128.1 GCA_031280455.1 Spirochaetaceae bacterium | reverse complement strand
TTTTTGCGCGCGGCGGGCGAGCGTGGTAAAAATCGTCCGCCAAAAGGGGAAGTCGTCTTTGCCGATTTGCACAAGCCGCAGTCCGCGCGGCGCAAAGTCGTTGCAGACGGCTTTGACGGTCGCCGATTTCCCCGTGCCCCGGTCGCCGTACAACAGCAGGTTGTTCGCCGCGCCGCCGTCCAGAAAGCGGCGGGTGTTTTCCACGACAAGTTCCCGCGCGGCCTCGTACCCGCGCAGGTTTGCCAGGCGCACCTCGTCGGCCAGCCGCGCCGGACAGAGGCCGTTTTGCCAGTAAAACAAGGTGTGCAGACCCGCCACTCCCGCGCCGGCGGCGCGTATTTCCTGCGCGAATGTCTCCGGCACAAAGCGCCCCGCCGTGCTTGCCGCCGCCGCGTCCGCCGCGTCCGCGTTTGCCGCGGCAAGCGCCGCGCACTCCAGCCGGAGTCTGCTGTCATGCGGGGCGAGGGCGGCGAGGCGGGAAAAGTCGAAGGCGGCCACGCGGGCGAGGATTGCGAGGTCGCAGGCGGCGGCTGCTGCGAGGGCGGTGCCGCCAACGGTGGCGTGTTCCACGGCCAGCGTCCAGGCGTTCTCGTCCGTGCGGACGAGTCGGTACACGATGTCGCAGAACCCGACGCCGCCTGCGCCGCCGCTTTCAGCCCAGAGCGCGCGGGTAAAGTGCGCCCAGGCGCGCGCGAGTGTGTCCACGCGCTCACACCTGGAGGCGCTTTTCAGCAATTTGCGGAACGCGCGCACGAGGGGGTGTTTCAGCAGCGCGCTAAAAACGGAGAGTGTCTGTAATTCGGCGGCCAGACGCGCAAAATCGTCCGGCGGGGGGCAGGTGTGCATGGTTACTCCAGCTCCAAAATGATGGTGCTGCCGCTCTGCAGCGGGCTCCCTGGCGGGGGGTACTGCCGCCGCACCCAGCCGTCGCCGCGCAGGTCAAACTGTACGGTGTCGTTGAGCAGGAGGGGCAGCAGCGCGCGCTTGGAAAAGCCGGTTAAGTCCGGCATGTACGCGCCCAACTCCGGCGGGGACTGGTTTGGTACAATGATTTCGCCTGAGTGCCGCACTTGCGGGTTTTTTCCGCGTGGTATGCCCAGGTAGTTCACCAGCTCTTCCGCCGCCTCGCGGATGGGGGGCGCGGCTATGCGGCCGCCCAGGTAGTTGATGCCTTTCGGTTTTACGATGGCAAGGTACAAAACCAGCGTCGGCGCTTCCGCCGGCAAGAGCGCCATGCAGCTTGCGATGAATTCCGTGTCCGAATAGCGGCCGGTAACGGGGTCGATGACTTGCGCCGTGCCGGTCTTTACCGCCAGGTTCAGGTCGGCGACGTTGGCCCGCCAGCCTGTGCCGATGTCGCTGGTAACGGCCTGCATATACGAGCGCATAAGGCGGGTCGTTTCCGCTTTGAGTACGCGGCGCGGCTCTTCGGCGGCGTGCTGGCGCGATGCCCCGCCGTCCGCTGGCCGCAGTTCCCGTACAAAGTGCGGGCGAACCAGCACGCCGTCGTTTGCTATCGCGGTGGCGGCTTCCAGCATCTGCATTGCGGAAACGGCGATTTCCTGCCCTATCGCAATTGTCGGCTTCGACCGGCTCGACCAGCGTTCGGCGGGGCGCATAAACCCGCTCGCTTCGCCGGGGAGTTCCGCGCCAGTTTTCGCGCCAAAGCCCAGACTGCGAATGCCGTTGTAAAACGGCAGGATTGCCTCGCGGTCGCTGGCGTACGCGGAACCGGCGTTGCAGGAATAGATGATAATATCCCGAATGTTCACCCGCCCGTGCGCGCCCAGACAGTTGATTACAACGCGCTCGCCCAGGTTGGTAACGTGCTCGTACCGGCCGTCGCACACAAAGATTGTCCCGGGCAAGGCCGCGCCGCTGTCCATCAACAGCGAAAGCGAGAAAATCTTGAACACCGAGCCGGGTTCGTAGGTCAATTCAACAGGCCGGTGAATGCGCTGTTCGCGGGTCGATTCGCGGAACAGGTTTGGGTTGAAGCCGGGCATGGATGCCGATCCCAGAATTTCGCCGGTGCGCGGGTCCATCGCCATGAGCATGACGGATTCCGCCTCGTTTTCCGCCAGCGTCCGGCCGGCGATGTCTTCCAGGATGTACTGAACGTTTGCGTCGATGGTCAGGACAACGGTGTCGCCGTTGCGCGCCTGGCCGCCGGCAAAGCGGGGCGAGAGTTCTTTGTCAAAGGTGTACTCAATGCCTTCCAGTCCTTTGTTCTCATCGCCGACGATGCCGATAATGGAGCCGGCCAGGGCTTGTTCGGGGTAGACGCGGCCAAAAATGGTTTCGACGGTAACGCCCCGCAGCGTACCGGCCAGGATTTCGCCTTCAATTTCCTGGGTCGTGGCGGCATCGACGTGCTTTTCCATGTACAGAAAGTTCCCCGGCGCGCCATCGACCCGCCGCGCTATTTCTTCCGGCTCCATTTTGAGGAGCTCGCCCAGGCGGCGGAACACCAGGTCGCGGCCTTCGTCGGGCAAGTCCGGCTTCCAAACGCTGATGTGGCCAAAGCGGGTTTGTATGGCGAGGGTGCGGCCGTTGCGGTCGAGGATGCGTCCGCGGTCGCCGGCGGCTGCCCCTCCCTGCGCACCGGCGCCGTACTGCGGGACGAGCATAATGTGCGCGAATTTAACCAGCAGGACGACACCGGCCAGTCCAACAAGGCAGATAATGATAAAAAACCGCCGACGCTGGCCGGTGCTAATCGCGGGGCTTGTGTTCATTTGACTCCGGCAACTTTGCCGACGACGCAATCCGCAGAGACCGGCCCATAGGCGCGCGAATCAAACGAATGGTCGTAGTTATCGCCAAGCGCGACAAACATACCGCCGGCCCCGATGCCGGCACAGCGCTTAACCGCCAGAGTGCCGTAGGGTGTCCAGAAAACCACCACATCGCCCGCCGCAGGTTCCGCCCAGCGCGCCAGGTAGCCCAGGCCAAACGGCAATTGAAACCCGTACGAAATCTTGTTTACCAACAGCAGACGCCCCGTTTCAATAGCCGGCGACATTGAGCGCCCTTCGGCAAGAATAAAGTCGAAAAAAAAGAGTTTTAGTACAAGAGCGCAGACAAAAGCCCCCAAAATCGCCCTTTTCATACCATCATTGTACAACGAGTACCCCCAACAATGGAATACCCGCGCCTTCGTAGCGAAATCAGGGCGCATTCTGGCGGGGCAAGCCCCGCCAGAACCGGGCTTTCGCTCCAATCTTTTTGCTGCGCAAAAAGTATTTCCGCTCTATCCCTTGCGCGGCTGAAAATCCGCATCCATGCGGATTTTCAGCTTGGCGTTGCACAAAGTGCAACGCCACACTTGGACACCAGCCGCCATCCATGGCGGCCATCCATGGCGAATTTTTGGCTTCCGTGCGCTTTGGGTCGGGCTTCAGGTGCCGGGCGGGTCGTTGGATAGAATACCCGTTGCCTGGAGCGCTTCGGCGACGGAATTGGGGACGAGCATCATCGAGTTGCCCGCTTTGAAGCCTTCGTTTAGTATGGAAAGAATTTTTAGCCGGAGCGCCGTGCTGTCGCCCGCGTAGACGGCTACCGCTTCCTGGAGCTTGCGGGCGATTTCGATTTCCGCGTCCGCCAACAGCACCCGCCCCGCCCGCTCCCGTTCGGCCTGCGCTTTGCGCGACAGCGCGTCCTGCAATTCTTCCGGAACCTGCACATCGGTAATTTCAATATGGTGAATCGTGATGCCCCAGTCAGTCGTCTTGCGGTCAACATCGCCGCGAATCTGCGTTTCCACAAGCTCGCCGTGCGCAAGGAAGGCGCTCAAATCGTGGCTGGAAACAGCACTGCGCAGCGCTGTCTTGGCCGACAAAACCACCGCTTCCTCGTAGTTTTCTACCTCCAAAAGCGCCTTCTCCGGGTCCCAGATATGCCAAAAACACACCGCGTCCACCGTAACCGTTACCGAATCGAGCGTGAGCGTCTCCTGCGCCGAAAAGTCCGAAACGCGGATGCGTATGTCGATTTTTTCCGCCACGGTGTCAATAAACGGCAGCCGGATAAACAAACCCGGCCCCTTCACCTTGTGGAATTTGCCAAAACGCAGCACCACCGCCCGCTCCCATTCGGCGGCTTTACGCACACACGACACAAGCAGCGCCAAAAGCGGCAGGGCGGCGTCGAGCGGCGAAAGCACCCCGCCACCCCAGACCAGCCCGCCTGCGGCCAGCCAGCCGGACACCACACGCCAGCACAAAAAAGCCCCCCAAGCGGCGAGCACCCAAAAACCGGCGGCTGTAATACCCCAATCTGGCCGGCGCCGCTTGTCCGTCCGGTTTTTCACCAGTTCCGCGTCATAGACGGCAGCGCTCCGCCGCTTTTTTACGCCGCTTCCCGCAGCCGCGGCATCCGTTTTTCTAGCAATCATGAATCAGCCCCTTTGTACAATTCAACAAGCCGGATAAGCTCCTCTTTAGAAAGCCCGAGCCCGCTCATTTCCCGCAAAAACCGGCCAAGCGCCTCGTTAATTTTAGCCTGACGCCGGTCGTGGTCTGCCTCCGCCGTTTTAGCGGCGATAAACGTACCGCTGCCGACCTGCGTGTTCAGAATACCGCGAATTTCCAACTCGTTATACGCTTTGGCAATAGTATTCGGGTTAATTTTCAGCGCAACCGAAAGCGCGCGAATGGTCGGCAGCCGGTCGCCGCTCTGCAGCCTGCCGGAAACAACCGCGTTTTCAATCTGCTCAATAAGCTGGCGATAGACCGGCACCCCGCTTGAAGCATCCAGAACAAACCGCGTATCCGGCTCCACATGCCCCATTTTACTATTCATATAATACAAGTATAATTATCCCGCCCCCGCCGTGCAAGGCTTCGCATCACGGGCGTACCGTGCGAGGCATGGATGCCTGCCCAAAGTGCCGCGCGCTTTGGGCTTGTAGTTTACGCTTTGCGTAAACTACACGTTATGTGAAATGGGGGCTAAAGTGGTATATAAATATAAAAAATGGGTAAAAATGACACACTTGATAAAGAATAATAGTCCAATATAATGAAAAAATGAAAGATTTTGTGGAAAGAATGGCCATTAATAAAGGCAAAGAGCTATTTATGGCTGACAAACAATTAACTGATGCAAAAATGATAAAACAAAGATTCAACAAAACTAAACATTTTTTGATTTCTGCTTTAGGTTCTCCTTATTTTGAAACAAATACTTGTATTTTATTTT
>JAITGR010000105.1 GCA_031280455.1 Spirochaetaceae bacterium | reverse complement strand
GCGCAATGCGCCGGCTGGCCCAATTCCTGGAGACCTACAAGCAAACGTAGGGCGCATTCCCGCCTCCGGCGGGAACCAGGCTATCCGCTATAATAAACGCGGCACACCGCGTTTATTCCGCTACTATCCTTTGCGCGGCTCGCCCGCCTGCGCCTGCGGCGCTGTTGTCAGTAGCCAGTTGCCGGTTTTTGTTTAGTTTTCGGATTTCAGATTTCGGATTTCAGATTTCAGATTTCAGATTTCAGATTTCTGAACTTGACATAAGCCTCCCCAACTGACAACCGGCAACTGACAACCGGCAACTGACAACTGACAACTGACAACTGACAACTGACAACTGACAACTGACAACTGAAGTAGTTACCATAAACATAACCTCATTAGACGGCAACAAGGAGCAAACAAAATGGGCCTTTCACTCGCCCTTCAAAACAGATAGAAGGGTATAGCCGCAGACAGCAGCCTTGGGGAAGAAGCATCGATGAAATCGAATCTAACCAGCGCTGCCCGCCGCTTCGTTTATGCAGCGGACGGGTAGGTTTTTTTCGTGCAGGTAGGTTTTTATTTCCGGTATGGTTGTTTTGCCGAAGTGCAGGAGCGACGCTACGAGTGCCGCGTCGGCGTGGGTGCAGGCGGCGGCTATTTGTTCCAGGGTGCCCGCGCCGCCTGAGGCGATGACGGGTACGGGTACGGCGTGAGCGACGGCGCGGGTTAGTTCCAGGTCGTAGCCGCCGCCGGTGCCGTCGGCATCTATTGAATTAAGGAGTATTTCGCCGGCACCGTGCTGTGCGGCGCGGTTTGCCCACGCCACCGCGTCAACGCCGGTGTCGATGCGGCCGCCTTTGGAAAAGGCGTGCCAGCGGGGGGGCTGGCCGGCGGGGCTCACCCGGCGCGCATCTATCGAGAGGACGACGCACTGGCTGCCGTAGGCGGCTGCCATTTCTTCCAGCAGCGCGGGGCGCTCCAGGGCGGCGGTGCATACCGATACTTTGTCGGCGCCGGCGTTCATTGCCTGGCGCATGTCGTCAACGCTGCGTATGCCGCCGCCGGCGCAGAGCGGGATAAATACGCTGGCGGCGACTTTTTGCAGCAGTTCCAGCAGCATCGCGCGGCTTTTGCAGCTTGCGCCTATGTCCAGAAAGGTTAGTTCGTCCGCGCCGCTTTCGTTGTAGCGCCGCGCGAGTTCTACGGGGTCGCCTGCGTCGCTTATTGCGGTAAACTTAACGCCTTTTACGACTCTGCCTTCGTCAACGTCCAGGCAGGGAATGATGCGTTTGGCGAGGGCCGGCGAGGGGGTGGCCGTCGTGCTGCGCGGGGGTGACGGAAAAGCGGCGGGTGTTTCGCCCGCCGCTTTGGAGGCAGGGGGAGCGGCGCAGGTGTGTTCCGCAGTTTTTTGGTCACCGCCGCCGCTTGGTATGGCCGCGCTCCCCCTCCTGCCAAGCCAGGTCTCGAGGAGGCGGAGGCCGGTTTTGCCTGATTTTTCGGGGTGGAACTGGACGGCGGCCAGGTTGTCCGCTTCTACGGCGCTGGTGTAGCGCAGGTAGTAGTCGGTGTGCGCCGCGCTGATGTGGCTTTGGGCCGGGGCGCAGTAGTATGAATGGATGTAGTAAAAGCTGGCGGCGGGGGGGAGCGCGGCGAATAGGCGGCTTTGGGGGGTTGGGGTGGTGGTGTTCCAGCCGATTTGCGGGACTTTGGGGCCGGGGAAGGCGCGGACTTTGCCGGGGATTATCGCAAGTCCCGGGATGCCGGGGGCTTCGTCGGAGGTTTCAAACAAGAGCTGCATACCGATACAGATGCCCAGGAAGGGTTTGCCGGCGGCTATCCAGCGGCGTATGGGGGTGGCAAAGCCGCGTGTGGTGAGGGTGTGCATGGCGGCGGCAAAGTGGCCGTCGCCGGGGAATATGAGGGCGCTGTACGGGCTGGTTTCGGGTGCGAGGGTGGCGGGGTCGTGGACGAGTGCGGCGGGGCTGCCGAGGTGCTGGAGTGCGTGGCGCAGGGAGCCGAGGTTGCCCGCGCCGTGGTCGATGATGCCTATCATGGGTGTAGTGTAGCGCGGCGAGGGGGAGGCTCGCAATTGCCCCGCCCCGCCTGCGGACGCCGCCGGCGGGAGATTCCGCGCGGTCCCGCATAAAAAAGCTCAAGTATACAGGGGAACCTGCCGAAAATATCAATAGGGAAATATCGTACATGGTGGAACAGAAACGCACGCTACCCGTTTTCACATTCTTTTTGCTGGCCGTGCTGCGACTTGCGGCCGGCGATGTTGCGTCCTTTGTGGATTTGGGCTTTTCGGAAGACGGCAGCACGTACATATTCGCGCAGTACGGTGTCGAAGAAGCCACTCTCCACCCGTGGGCCGACCTTAACATTGTCAATGTCGCGCAAAACGACTTTGTCCCCGGCGGCCGTTTCAGCTATGTCCACGGCGAAGAAATCGGCCCTGTGCAAGACGGTTCCGGCGCACTGATGAATCTGATTGCCAAAAACGCCGCCGCAACCGAGCGGTACAAGCTCGATTTCCTGATTAAAGGCATTCCCCTCTTTTTGTCGCTCGAAAACGGCCAGAATCCCGCCGGCGAGACGATAGAATTCCGGGACTTCCGTAATGAACGCCACTATCGTGCCGAACTGGTGCCAACGCTGGATTATAGCAGCGGCGGCTTGCACTCCTCGTTTTACATCAATGTTCACCGGACGGACAAAACGGGCGCGGCCCGCCAGTACCGCGTTGGTACGCCGCAGATAAAGCGCGCCTCCATAACCAGTTACACGATAAAAAAAGTGCTCATCAATCCGCAAAATACCGACATGATATTTGTTATAGAAATGACCCGCGAAACCGGCAGCGCCCCCGATATTCGCTACATGATAGAAGCGCTCAAACTAGGCCGGTAGCCGGTTTTCAGTTTTCAGTTTTCAGTTTTTCCGCCGATAGTGCGGGACACACAGACGCGCTGGTTTATTCCGCAGTATCGGCTAAGGCAATGCTGATTAAATCGAATCTAATCAGCATTGCCCTTTGTAATTGCTCATTTCATTACGCAATTACGGGTAAGAAGCAATGATTAAATGCTCGTTGGCATTTAATCATTGCTTCCC
>JAITGR010000087.1 GCA_031280455.1 Spirochaetaceae bacterium | reverse complement strand
CATAGCGTGGGCAAGATCGTTCCCTCTGGGCCCCGCGTCGAATTCGGCGCGGACATCTTTGGTGTACGCGCCGTCGAGCGTTTTGAGGTTGTAGCCTTTTTCGGTAATGGTAATGGTGAGCATTTGCAGACTGGGGTTAGCGAAAACCGCGTGCGCTTTTCCCCACGCGGCGCTGTCGGCGGGGTTGGCGGGAAGGAAGGCGGTTACCGCGGAAATTATGCGCGTGTCCAGCGTACCGTCTTTTTTCATAACGACGCGCGCGAACAAGTTGTCGTTGCGCGTGTACAACGTTTCTATATTGGCAAAGTCGTTGGGAACAAGCGCGACAATGCCGCTGGTCATAAAGCCGTCTTCGATAAGACGCTGGGCGAGCATGGCGTGGTGCGCCTTAAAAAGATTGCCGGCGCCATAGTGCGCCCAGAGCGGCGCGCGGGCGGTGTTCTGGACTATGGCGTCAATGTCGATGTTTCCAACACAAACACCGGCTTTTTCAAATTCGGCCTTTTGGCCGCGAATCGATTTACGGTTTATGGTCAGCATATTCTCTCCTTACCGCTTGCGGCGGCGTAAACGTTTTTGTGTATGGTTTTATTATACGTCATGCGGGCGGAGACTGTCTAGGGATGCGCTGATTAAATGAGAATTGAGAAAGGAAAAATCCATGAATGTACGCGAATTATAACGAATATAGAGCCATTATTGGCATTATTCGTGTCCATTCGCGTAATTCGCGGCTGCATCCCGATTTAATCAGCGTTGCCTTAGTTCGTTCTAAGATACGCCTGGAGCGAGAAGTACGTTGTAAGTATGCTCAACACGGTCGTTACAACCGGCGCGTACTGATTCCAGTAAAAAAGCGGGTCGTTCGTGCTCGCGGTTATAACCGTTTCCGGTAAAATCACCGACTTTTTGTGCATTCTTTTACCGTCGAGGTTGTTTATCGCTACCGCCTCAAACGTGTTTTGCCCCTTTATAAAGCCGCCGGCCAGCGCAATGTAGTACCGCCAGTTGCGGTTCGGCGCGTACGGATAGCGCCCGGGCGCGCGCACCGCGCCGGCGACCGTTACATAGTACATATTCGCCGATTCTATGGTAATGGCGGGGTACATGTTGGTAAGCGGCCGTACCGTTACCATGTCGTGGTCGAGCAGCTCGTAGTTGGTGTCCACATCGGCTTCGGTCAGTTTTACCAGGTCGCTTTGGGCCGCGCGGTTATTCGAGTAGCGCACCAGCTCTATGCCGGCCTTGTCGGCAAAAAGCGTATAGCCGCCGCCGTAGTACGCGACAAGCTCCTTTAGGTTTTCGCCGTCCAAAAGCTGGTAGGTACCCGGCCGTTCGACCGCGCCGGAAATCGTTATTTTGCGGCTAAGACGCGACACGGTAATCGTGTCGCCCGGGCGCACGTAGGGGTTTTGCGAAAGATCGCCGGTGCGGGTCGCCGTAAAAAGGTCGTAGGTTTTTTTGTCGCCGCCCACGGACTGTATGGTAACGTCGCGGATAGAGGCGAAGTCGGTAAGGACGCTGGCGCGGGCGACGGATTGGGCAGCCTGGCCGCCGATGACAGCCGACTGCGCCGCCTCGCCCTGGCCGGAAAGCAAGAGCACGTCGGAAAGGCGCGAGAGCGCCCACGCTTCGATAGTGCGCGCCGAAACAACCTCGCCTTTTATGTTCACCATGAAGGTGGCCGGCGTGGACAGCGTAAACTGAACCGAACTCAGCGGGTAGGCTTCCAGCACAATCGCTTCGACCTGGCGTTTAAGCTGCTGAAAGGTTTTGCCGTCCGCATTGGCGACCCCAAAGTTGGCGACCCGCACGCGGTAACTGGAATCGATGATGATGGGAATTTCAACGCTGCTTGCGGCCCCCTGCGAGGAGACGCCGAGCGAATAGTGCAGCCGGTACATGTCGCCGGCGGTAACGCGATAGCCGGGGGTCGCCATGGCCAGGCGCGCGCGCGCCGAAACCGCCGCCGCCTCCGCCGCAGTTTCCTGCGCCGCCGCGGTTTGTGGACCGGCGCACAGGAGGGCAAGAACGCCCGCGGCAAAAAGAGCCTGCCCGCAAGTCGTTCGGGTTTTTTGGTTCATGATACACTCCGTTTTATGCCGCGCAGTTTTGCCATAGCGACGGGGTCGTTTTTGAAACATTCGGCGGCGTGCAGGGCAAAGGCGATGAGTACGCCCAGAAAGCCCGCCGAGAATGTTCCGATAAGGCACAACAGGCTGCGACGGGGCCCGGATTTCATGTCGGGCGGCTCTGCCAGTTCGAGAATCTTAAAAATGGGCGCTTCGCTGGCGAGGGCAACTTTATCGAGTTCGTACTGCACTTTAAGCTGGCTGTACACCTGCCGCTGCGCGTCCAGTTCAATTTGCAGGCGGGCGGCTTCCAGCGAAGCGGTGCTCGCGCTTACGCCGGGGGTGTGGGCAAACGTCTGCGCCTGAATTTGCAGGTTTTTAATTTCGTCCAGCGAATTGGCCATGTTTATTTCCAGATTTTCTTTTTCGCGCTTGTTTTTGTCCAGCCCCATGGCGTCAAAGCGCTCTTCCAAAAGCCGCACGGTAAAGTTGACCACTTCGGTCGCAAAAACGGGGTCAACG
>JAITGR010000230.1 GCA_031280455.1 Spirochaetaceae bacterium | reverse complement strand
AGGCCGAGTATGTCCAGCCAGTGCCACAGGAAATGGACGTAGACTTTTTCGCAGAGTTTTTCGCCGGCGCAGGCGAGCGCGTCGAGTGTTTGGTTGGCCAGCGCGAACGCCGCGGCGCTTTCGCTCCCCCCGCCCTGGCCGGCCAGCAGCGCTTCGGCGACGGCGCTGGCGGTGAGGGTGCGCTCCAGGCGCTCGCGGATTTCTGGCCGCCAGGCGCTTACGTCAAAGTCGCAGACCTTGCGGGTGTCGCGCGCCGGATTGTGGTACAGGTACAGGGTGCCGCTCTGAAACGGCGACACATACGCGCGGAGTTTGCTTTTTGCGCCGCCATAGACGGCCGCGCGGACAACGCCTTCGCGGGGGGTTAGAAAGTAGCCTTCGCGGTGGGACATTTCGCCCGCGCCGCCCAGCGCCCGCAGGCGTAACACCAGCGCGGCGTACTGAAAGTGCCGGTTCATACGCGGGCGAGCCTGTTTTCCAGAAAAAAGCCGGCGAGGGTGATGGCGCTCATCGCCTCGACCACCGGCACGGCGCGGGGGCAGATGCAGACATCGTGGCGGCCTTCCACCCGCAGGGTGCAGACCGCGCCGCCTGTGTTGAGCGCCGTTTGCTCTTTTGCTATTGAAGGCACCGGCTTAAAGGCGACGCGGAATTCAATGGGCAGTCCGGTGGATATGCCGCCGAGTACGCCGCCGGCGCGGTTGGACGGCGGCTCGGACGGGCAGTCGGGCGGGCGGTCGTTGTTCTGCCAGCCGGTCATTGTTGCGGCGGAAAAGCCCGCGCCGATTTCAAAGCCTTTGGCCGCGCCTATGGAAAGCATGGCGGCGGCAAGGGCCGCGTCGAGTTTTGCGAACACCGGCTCGCCGAGCCCCGCCGGAACGCCGTCTATGCGGCAGCGTACCACGCCGCCTGTGCTGTCGCCTTCGGCGCGTAGTTTTTCTACCAGGGCGCAGGCGGCGGCGCTGGCGGCGGCGCTGGGCATACGCAGGCTGTTCCGCGCCGCTTCTTCCAGCGAAAAATCCGCGTCGCCTGATTCCGGCGCGGTTATGCCGCCTATCGCCTGCACCCAGGCCTGGATGCGGACGCCGAAATGCGCCAGAAGGCGGCTTGCGACCGCGCCGGCGGCAACCCGCGCCGCCGTTTCGCGCCCCGAGCTGCGCCCGCCGCCGCGAAAGTCGCGCCGGCCGTACTTGTCGACCCACACCTTGTCGGCGTGTCCCGGGCGGTAAATGTTTTTGAGCTCGTTGTAGTCCGCCGAGCGCTGGTTGTGGTTGCGTATGATGATGGCGATAGGCGTTCCCAGGGTAACGCCTTCGTACACACCGGAAAGAATTTCGCAGACATCAGGCTCGCCGCGCGGGCTTGCCGCCGGGCCGCTCCCCGGACGGCGGCGGGCGAGGCAGGCATCGATGTGCGAAGCGGCGAGCGGCAGCCCCGACGGGCAGCCGTCGATAACGCAGCCGGTCGCCGGCCCGTGCGATTCGCCGAATGTGGTTACGGTAAAAACTTTGCCAAAAACATTGCCCGCCATTTACGCCTCCCCGCCGCCGCGCAGAAACGCCGCGCCTTCGCGCGATGTTTTGTAGTCGTCGACCGAACCGCTCCACACCGCGCCGTGGTGAACGTGGATGATTTTTGTCGCGCGCGAAAGGGCGTACGGCACGTCGTGGGTTACCATAACAATGGTCAGGCCATCGGCGTTAAGCGCCTGCAGCAGCGCGTATACTTCGGCGGTAACCAGCGGGTCGAGCCCCGACGCCGGTTCGTCCAGCACCAAAAGCCGCCGCGCGGCGCACAGGGCGCGCGCCAACAGCACCCGCTTTTGCTGGCCGCCGGAAAGCTCGCGGAAGCACACGCCGCGCAGCGCTTCAATGCGCAGCTTCCGCATGGTCTCCCGCGCAATCTGCCGGTCGCGCGGCGTGTAAAACGGCTTAAATCCGCCGGTAATTCTGCCGGAAAGCACAATTTCTTCCGCCGATGCCGGAAAATCCTTTTGGCGGGCGGTCTGCTGGGGCAGGTACCCCGCCGCCTGCGTACGGCCTTCAATTTCAATTTTCCCCGAAACGGGCTTTATGCTCCCGACCAGTCCTTTGACGAACGTGCTTTTTCCGCTGCCGTTTTCGCCCAGAACGCACACAAGCTCCCCGCTTTCTATTGTTATGGTTACACCGCCCAGCACGACGGCTCCGTCGTAGGCAAACGCGGCGTTTGTACAGCGCAGTACCGCCATAGTTCCTCCGTTCAGACTTCCGTAAACGAAAGCCGCTGCCGCAGACCGGCGGCCGTTACGTCGTACACCAGCACGCCGTCCGCCCGCGCGGTTTTCTCGACCGTCCCGTCTTCGCCGTCCAGGTACTGACGCGCTATCTGGCCGGGGTCGGCTGTTTCAATTTCGCTGACAAAAACATCCCGCATCTGATTGCCGGAACAATTGTTGAAAATCTCCCGTATTAGTTCGTACCGTTTTACCTGCGGCTGATTCATGCTAGAAGTATAATCCGATAGAAAAGGAAGGCGCAATATACATGGGCAATTCGCCGGTTTGCGTTATACACATGCGATACGCCGCGCCGAGTTCCATAAAAAAGGTTTCCGAAAAAATATAGCTCATGCTAAGCCCGCCGGAAACCAGGGGCGAGAAGCCGGCAAACTGGTCTATCGAGGTTATCCACTGGGATTTTTCGTCCATGTGTTGAATACGCAGGTCGTACAGCACGCTCGCGCCCCCGCCGGCGCGGAGGGTCAGCGCCATGTGGTTGTTGAAAAACGCCGTCTGGTAGACGAGGTTGAGCGCCGCGGCCAGAAAGTTCGCGCTGACGCGATACTCCGCGCTGTAGTACGCGCCGTCCGCGGTCAGGTAGTTCCAGAGCGGTTCGATTTCTATGCCGAAGGCCCCAAAGCGTTTTTTGACGGGAAAATAGGTAAAGCGGAAGTTCGCGCCGAAGGGGTAGTAGGGCGCGGTAAAAAAATGCATAAGGACGCCGGAGATCGGCAGTAAAAACGTATAGCTTTCCGAAAACATAAACCGGCCGCTCATGCCCTTACCCTTGCCGCCGCCTGCGCCGCCCTGAAAGGTACCGGCGGCGAGTGTCGCCCGCGATGTTTCCAGCCCGCCGGGGTTTTTTATCGCCAGCGACCAGTAGCCGATGCCCACCTGGTTCTTTTTGAAAACCGCCGTGCCGCCGGTTTTGTC
>JAITGR010000219.1 GCA_031280455.1 Spirochaetaceae bacterium | reverse complement strand
GACAAAAGGCGGGTGTATTCCCTGCCGCCGTCGTTCTGGGCGGCCAGGCGGGCGGCGATAAAAAAACAGATGATGCCGGAAGAAACGCGCCGCATAGCCGTCAGTCAACCTCAACAACTTTGTGGGGAACAGGCGTTCCGGCGGCGTTAAAATCGAGGAACACGCCGCGCTCCGCTTTTTCGCCGCGCCGGATAATCACGCCGTTGCCGTCCCGCGCGACCGCTTCGACCTGCCAGATGTACTCGCCGCCGGAAAGTGCCTGTATGTCGAAAAGCACATACCTGGTTTCCGAAAGCGGCGTTTCCACAACGGCGAAAATGCCGCCGGCATTTTCGCCGTCCGCCGGCTTTAGGCTGAACACGTAATCCGTCGCTTCGGCAACCGCTTCCCAGGTGAATTCGATGCGGCGGCGGGCAAGCCAGTCGGCCACGCCCACCGTAGCGCCGGCTAACGGCGCGCCAAGCGAAGCCGGCGGCAATGCGGCGACCGGCGGCAGCGCGGACACCGCGGGCGCGGGGGGAAGGGAGGGCGCTTTCCGTGGCGCGGCGGCCTCGACCAGCGGTGTCGCTGGCGGCGCTGCTGCCGGCACGGCCAGCGCGGCGAAAAACGCGGACGGGGGAGCCGGCGCGGTGTCTGTAATGACAAAGTTCCACGGCGCGGAGGCGCTGGAAGCGCCCTGGGCGTTTACAGCCCGCATACGCCAGTAGTATGTGCCGCGCTCAAGCTGAACGCCGCTGCCTGTGTACAAAAAGTACGGCTCGGCCTCTTGGCCCGCAAGCACAATGCCGGAAAACGCCGTGTCGCGGGCAATCTCAAAAATGTACGCGGACGCGCCGGCAAAATGCCGCCCGGAAAACACGATTTTTTCGGCGTTTTTGTCCAGCGCGGCGCCGGGCGGCGGGGCGGCAAGCTCCGGTATGGCGGCGGCGTCTTCGTACACAATGGACAACTCGCTCGCCCGCGCCTGGCCGTCCCACAGCGGCGTGTCCGGCGTTACGCGCCAGAACCAGCGCCCCGCGTCCAAAGCCGTGCACAACAGCGCCGTATCCCACACGCTTTTAGCGACGACCGGCCGCGTAAAATCCGCGTTGTCCGCTACTTCAACGTACCAGGCGCGCTGAATTCCCTCCCGCGCGGCGGGCTCCCAGCGGAACTGCACATACGATTTTTGCGCGGTAAACGCGATTGCCTCGCCCGCGCGCGGGGAAACCAGCTCCGGCAGGCGCGGCTGGATGTCCTTAATCGCCGCCGTCTGCGTAACCTGCGCGCCACTCCCGTCGTCAAAGGCTTCTGTCGCGCCGTCCGGCGAAACGGCAAACTCGGCCCCGCCAGACACTATCACCGAGCCCGCCTGGCTCTGCGCCGTCAGCCGTCCGCTCAAAAGCTCGAAACGCGCCTGCGTGGCGGCGATGTTCACCATAACCATCGTGTTTTCACTTAGTTTAAGAACGTCGCCGTTGTTTAATTCAAGGACAACCGCAGAAAAAGCGCCGGTTCTGATGGTATCACCGTCGTATATTTTCGCCGCATCCTGCAGGCGCTCCCAAACCAGGCGCGATTCAAAGTGACGCTGCACGTTGTTGTCGAGCGCGGTAATTTCCCCGACAGGAACGCCGCTTACCATAAAACCGCGGTTTATATCCTGATAGTAAAGTCCTGCAAGATAAATGATAAGCGCAAGAGCAAAGAAAACTATCAAAATATCACGCAGCAGGTCTTCGTGCGTGGATGCTGTGTCATTATACACCGTCTGCATAGGCAATTCCGTTAAGTTCGAATGATTCACGCAGTTCTTCGAGTGTGCGTGGTCCGGTTTTATCGTCCGCCGTTCCAATGAGCGCCCAGCTCTCTAGTACTTCGCGTTTGTTTTTGACGGTACAAGCCGGCATTTTTTCAAAAAGAAAATCTTTTCCGGCAAAGCGCTGTACCGCGCCGGTAACAAGTATATCTGTGGCGTAACGTACCGTCTCACATTGTGCCCAGCGTGCGTTCATGACGGGCAGTCCCGTTACCGACCATTCCATGCGGTCTTTGGTACCGATGGGCCCGCACCAGACCGGGCCGCAGTCGATGCCGGCCCCCCAGTTCAGGATGGGGCGGCGCGTGGCGTTGTACACATCAAGCGCTTTCCGCAGCAGCAGCGCTGAGTTGACGGCGGCGCACGCGGCTGATTTTTTATCGCCGGTCTTTTCAGGAGCGCCCCAGACGGCAAGGGTGCTTGCGCCGGAAAAACGAACAATCGTCCCGCCGGTTTTCTGAATGCAGTCAAAAACATAATGAAAAAAATTATTGGCAATTTGAGCAATGGCGGCACCTTCAAAATCTTGCACCAGAGCAGGCCATGAATAAAGACGCAGATACAGCACAGTTACCTCAGCTTCTTTTCCGGCAAGCGGAACACGACCATGCAGCGCCTTTTTTACCACAAATTTATTGCTGAATTTACCCAGCGCATCGATAAGGCGCTCCCGTTCCGCGCCCAACGTGCTAAGTTTGCCCAGATTACCGGAAAGCGCTTCTAGCTCGTCATTGGTTGTTATACTTAGGTTCACATTGTAATTTCCCTCACAGACGCGCTCCGATGCCGCAGTAAGCAGCCGCACAGGCCGGGTGATCGTGCGCACCCAAAACCAGAGAAACACAAATGCCGCAATAAGAGCGATTAGCGCGATATAGATATTGCGCCGTGTTATTGCGTTAATACTTTCAAACGCAATATCCTGAGGTATTGTCGTAATCAATGCCGCGTTTAATTCGGGCATTTTTTGGAATGCCCCAAAATACGCCGTATCATTGTCGTCAACATACACTTGCTGTAAGCCTATTTCGCCGGTTTCCATCGTCGCGCGGACAAAAGGGTTGTCAAAAAGATTCGCCGCGCCAAGCATAAGATCGGTATTATCAGAGATAAGCACCGAGCCGGTTTCGTTTATCATTGTTGAAGAATTTGCGCCGTTCGCAAAGATATCGGCAAAAAAGTTGTACGCTAAAAAAATAACCGCAGGCCGCCCGCTCTCCTGCTGAAAAAAGACGGCGGTAACCGGATGCTGAAAGTACGGCGAAGCGTTGATAATCTGCGTATGTCCATAGGCGGCTTTGCCCAGCGTTTCGCTTTGACCGGCAAGAAAGGTTGTTATCGCTGAGGCATCAATATTGTAGGCAAGAAAAAAAGCATCCTGAACTATGAAGGTTTCCGGCGGCATGACCAGCGCGATAACGTCGCGGTTTTTCTTGAAAAAGAAGGTTCGCTGCCGTTCACTCAACGGCCTTTCCGCCAATGCTTCCAACAGGAAATCGGCGTTTGCAACAGATTGGCTTATGTACCGCTGCGCACTTGCCGCCGTTTTGCGGTTTACTGCAAAGTTATTATATTCGGCAGCAATATGAAGGTCACGTATAACAAGAAACGTCGCAAAGCCGATAATGAGCGCAAAGCACACGAAAAGAAGCACAGTAATAACGGTGATAACCTTAAACGCAAGCGGCGATTTCATAGTCTGCGCCCTATTTACGATCCTCATGCTAAAATTGTAGTATGTTAAGCCAGAAATTTAAAGCCCTGCCGATGATATTTCTAATTCCAGTTGGAACAGCTAGTTCAAAATCGCACTCTTGATAAAACAGCGAATCATTGATAGAATACGGCAAGTATGATTTTTAGCTTTGTTTTTACACCCCTGTGTTTATGCGCTCGTGCATTTCATAGGCAACACGACGGGGAAAAGAGCCGCCACAGCATCACGGTATTTTTGCCGGCAGCTGCCGGCTTTTGCCCCAAAGCACGAGCGGGGGGGGGGGGCGGGCGGG
>JAITGR010000148.1 GCA_031280455.1 Spirochaetaceae bacterium | reverse complement strand
GGCTGACAAACAATTAACTGATGCAAAAATGATAAAACAAAGATTCAACAAAACTAAACATTTTTTGATTTCTGCTTTAGGTTCTCCTTATTTTGAAACAAATACTTGTATTTTATTTTGTGGTGATACTTTAGAAATGCAGAGAAGTTATGCAAAATCAGACAGTGGAAAATCAAAGGCTGGGTATTACTTAACCATCAACTTTGAAAAAATTCAAGAAAATGATCCAAAAATATTACTTGTTCAGATGGGCTGGCTAAACCACTCAGACTGGGTAGGGCAAAAAAGCGAAACAGGTCAGCAGGCAGCATTAACTAAAGAAGCACGAGAAAATAAGTTTATTATTTTGTATAAGGCATAATGTTATATTATGGTCTTTGCCTTAATAATGAATATTAAGAATCACATAGGAAATGGAGTACGCCCCCACTTCGCATAACAGGTCTGTTTACGCGCCTCAGCTTTGCTGGGGACGCCGCCAGTAGGCGGCCTTGGCCTCCATTCGGCTAGGTCGGCTGCGCCTCCCACGCCTCATTGCGGCACATACGGGCGGCACGCAAACCTACGGTTTGCTTTATTGTGCCGCAAAAACGTCGTAAACAGCCGGAACGGCATGGAGGCCGTTTTTGAACAGCGCAAGCGATAGTAGTGGAAATACTTTTTGCGGAGCAAAAAGATTGGAACGGATAGCGCGGTTTGCCGCGCAGCGGCAAATGCGCCCAAATTCTTTGCTACCACACGACGTTTAGTTTGAGGCCGGTGCTGGCCAGCAGGGTGAAGGTGCTGGTTTTTGCGCTGAAGGTTGTTGAAAGTTCGGCGAAGGTGCTGAGTGTAAAGCTGCCGCCCAGGCGGATTATGGATTCGTGGCCGGCTGTGATTGCGTGGTCAATGTGGCCTTCTTCGGTTTTGTTGACGCGGGTTTCCAGTTTTTCGCGGCGGAGGCGGCTGGCTCCGCGTGTTTTGAGTGCGCTTACTATTGTCCACGATGTTGTGGCGGGGGCGCGGCGCAGCGCCCAGTCGTAGAGTCTGCCCAGGAGGCTGTTCGCGGCGGGTACTGTCCAGTACAGGGTGAACAGGAGTGTCCAGCTTTTTTCGCGGAAGGTGAGGACGTCTTCAAAATCCAGGCTGGCGCCTTTGAAGCCGTAGAACGAAAATAGTTGGCTGGTTTGTACGCGCCAGCTTGCGGTGCCGC
The DNA here is from genome assembly GCA_031280455.1 of Spirochaetaceae bacterium. The sequence continues at coordinate 6,277 of JAITGR010000148.1, read as the reverse complement.
CGTGTGGCAGGCTCCATTCCGCGCTGATGGTGGAGTCAAGTTCGTCGTTCTGGTAAAACCGGAAGAGCGCGAGCGGGCTGTACGCGCCGGCTATGTTGACGGCGCTGTGGCGCACGGCAAAGCCGGTGAGTAGTTTGTCCAGGCTGCTGTCCAGTTTTCGGCTGATTTCGCGGCGTGTGTAGGCTTCGACCTGGCGAGGTACGAGTATGCGCGCCGCGCCGCCGCCGGCAAACGCGGGGGTGTCCAGTGTCAGGCGGTATTCGTCCTGAAACAGGCTTTCGGCGATGAGCGCGCCGCCCGCGGCGGTTTGCACGCTGGCGGTAAACCGGTCCGGCGCGGCGGGGTCGAACAGCGAGTACAGCGGCGCTTGCGCGTACAAGGGCAGCGCGCCGCAGTGCGCTGCGGCAAAGGTGTCCAGGTCGGCGAAAATATCGCGGGCGGGCGCTAACAACGCGCGTTCGTATGCGCGTCTTAGGCTGAAAACTGCTTTATAGCCGGATATGGCGACGGGTACGCCGGTTTCGATTTCGCTGCGCGCCGCTTCTCTGCCGCTGGCATCCTCGTACAGGTTCGTGCCGTCCAGCCGTAAAAAAATGCCCGCGCCGGAAGGTGCGCCGCCGCTGTCCGGGGCCGCCGCTGCGTCTGCGGCGGTACCCCACAAAAGCGCGCGGCTGTCGTTAAAGCCCGCGCGGAGGTTTACCAGGCGCTTTTCGGCGCTGGCACCGCTGTCCGGTACGAGGGGGCGAAACGATTCGGTCCAGGCCGCGATGTACTGGCCGGAAGTGTCGCGCGCGCCTGTGGCGCTGTAGTGGAGCCGCGCGTCCAGCGAAAAGCCGCCGGGGCCCGGCTTGCCGAGGCTGGCTTTCCACTGGCGGTTCTGTTCCGTGCGGTTCTGGCTTTCCGCCTCCAGCCGCGCGGAGAGGACGCTGTTCAAAAAAAGCGCGGCCTGGTGCAGCCATTCGCTGCCGTCTGTGTCCAGGTAAAAGCGTTCCTGAAACCCTACGGGGCCGAAAAAGCGGGCTATGCTGTGGCCGCCTTTCCACAAAACCTGGCTGCCGGAAGCGTTGACGGCGGCTTCGCCTTTTAGCTGAAATCCGGCTATGTCTATGGCGGCGTTTGTCCCGCCGGAAAACGCGCCTTCCGGCGTTCCCGATGGTGTGCCGGAGGGCGCGGACGGGGTGCCGTTCTGGTAGGCATCGCGGACGAGCAGCGACAGTTCGTTGTCGGTTTGAACGCGGATGTTGGCCAGCAGGGGGAAGTCCGCAAGCGCGATGAGTGTGCCGTATTTTTCCCACGCGGCGGAGATGCCCAGGTTTCCGGTAAAGGTGCCGGCGCTGTCGGTTAAAAGTACTTCGTCTATGCAAAAACGGCCGCTTTCCGGCAGGCTCCCGCCAGCGGGCGGCTGGAGGAATACCGCGAGGCTCATGCCGGTTTCTGCGCCTGCGGCGGCGTCTGCGGCGGTGCCGCCGCGCGCGCTTTCGGCCAGGCCGGCCATCCCCCACTCAAGCTCGCCGGTCTTTTTGCCGTCGATAAACACGCCGCGCTCCGCCGTCCCATAGCGTAGTTCGGCTTTTACCCAGCCGCTTTCGCCGGCGGCAAGGAGGGCGCGGGCGGGTATTTCCGCCCGCAGACAGCGGCGGCTTATGTCGCTGTAGGCGGCTTCGCCTTTGCCAAGCACGACGCTGAACGTGCTTGTCGAAAAATCCGCGCCGGCGGCCTCGCTTTCCGGCAGGCGTACAAACAGGGTGAGGACGCGGTAGGCCGAAAACGGCGCTTTTCCCAGGGTGCCGCCGGTGCCTGCCGCGGTGTCTACGGCTGCCGCGTCGCCGGCGTGGTTCCAGGACACGTTCAGTACGCGCTCCCGCTCGCCGTTGGGGTGCAGCCGCCGCATAAGGGCGCTTTCTTTTTGGTCGAGGCTGTCGTCGGCAATTTCCACCGCACGTACTTCCAGAGTGTCGTCCTGGGTGCGGACGCTGCCGTCCCGCACGACCAGTGGCCGGAACTGCGCTCCCCGCGTAACCGGCGGCGCGACCAGCAGGCGGCCTGAACATTCGCCGCTCTGGCGCACGATGACAAGCCGCGCGCTTTGGGTGTTTTGCAGACGTCGCCGGTCGGCGTCGCTCAGTTGTATGCCGGCAATGTGGGCGCGGCTGTCGATGCCGCCCTGAAAATCAGGGCGCAGGCTGGTTCCGGCATCCGCGCTGGGGTAGAGGCGGCGGGTAAGGATGCGGTTGTCCTCGTCCTGAAAAACGCTCTCGCCGTTGGCGATTTCGCCAAACTGAATGTAGACCGCAATGTCGCCGCTGCCGCTCCAGCCGTAAAACCGAAACGGCAGCTCGATTTCCCGCGCGAGCGAAAACTGCGCCGGTGATAGTTCGACTGTCCAGCCCGTCCAGTTTTTTGCTTCGTTCAGGCTGAATTCGGTGACGAGTGTCCGGTTTTTCAGCGTTGTGTCGCGTGCCGGATAGGGGGCGTTCTTGCCGGCCACGACCGGCGCGTCCTGCTCTATCGGCAAGAGCTCGCCGCCGCCAAAAACGCTTTTGTCCTGATAGTCGCGGAACACGAGCGGCGCGCGGCGCTCTTCGGCAAGGGCGGGGCCGTCTGCCGGATTGCGCGCCGGTGCGCTGGCGGCCTGCGACGGCGCGCCGGTGATGTCGATTATCGCCTCGCTTCCTTCCATTGAAGCCGCGCGGTACAGGCCGCTCGTGTCTTCCTGGCCGTACGCCCCGCCGATCCGCAGTGCGCCGCTAAGGCCGCCGCGCTCGTAGCGTGTGTAGGCGGCTGCCCCGACGGTGCCGGGCGAAAGGCTGTCGCCCTGCGAATACGTGTTGGCATCCACGTTCCAGCGCGCGCCGGCTGCCGCGCCCGCGTACAGCGCCCCATTCTGTACCGGCGCGTTCGCGTTAGTAAACGCGTCCGCGTCCGTGTCCGTGTCGTCAGCGGCTTCGGGCGGGGGCGGCGGTGCGAACAGCGGCCGTTCCCAGGTGAAGCCGGCGGCGAGGGCTATGCTGCCGCCGCGCCGTGCCGTGGATAGGCGCAGGTAGCTGATGCGTATTGTCTCGTTAAAGGCCGCCGGACGGGTAAGGCTTACGGTGCCGGTCTGCGCGTCAAAGCGAAAGCCGGTTTCCGCAAGGCCGCCGCGCGTAACTTGTATCGAGGTTTCAACAATGCCGGTCCCGATGACGTACCCGCCGGCAAGGCCATAGGCGATAAACTCCAGCCGCAGTTCGCCTGACGAATAGCCGCCCGGCAGGTAGATGGCGCTGTCGGCGTGTGCCAGCGGCCAGCGGGTTTCAACGTCGCGCGGGGTATAGCGGCCTGAGCTGTGGCGCAATTCGTACACGCGCGCGGCGTAGCGGACGGCAAAGTCGCTTTCTTCTATGGTAAACGCGCTGGTTTCCTCGTACACGTCCAGGGTGTAGTCCGTCCGGCGTGCGCCGGTGGCGCTGTCGGCCAGGTAGGCGCGTTCTATGTCGCCCGCCGGCGCCTGGTAGCGGCTTAGGCGTTCAAACGGCGAAAACGTGCCTTTTTCGTACACCACGAGCGCCTCACGGCCGTCTATGTTGATGACTGCCGGTGTGCTGCCGCCGCCTGGCTGGGGGTAGTTTGCGACATCGGCTGGCGAGGCCGCGCCGGCAAAGTACTCCCGCACCTGCCCCAGAAAACCTTCGTTCGGCGCGTAACTGCCCTGGTTGTAGCCGCCCGGGTAGTATACGGCGACGCGCCCGTCCGCCGGGCTCGCCAGTTCGACAAGGCCGGCCGCGGCGCTGGCCGCGTACTCGTCTGCCGCCGCCTGCCGCCAGCGCCGCCCGTCGCTGCCGGCAAGTGCGCCGTCTTTGTCTTCCAGGTAGACGACGGGGACGGCGGCAAGGCCGTCGTCCGGCAGCACGAACGATACCGCGCGGTACGCGGCTTCCGGCGGCAGGTAGCTTTCAAACTGTTCGCGGCCGCCGGAAAAAACGCGCTCTTCGCGGACGGCGTCGTCGTAGCGGAAGAGGCCGTGCAGCTGGAACGTGTCGCTGCCGAATTGCCCGTACACGCCGATAGAGGCCGGCGTCGTGCCGCCCAGGTTGAGGTACGGGTACGCGGGAAAGTCGAGGCCGGTGTTGCCGATTCCCAGATAGCGCAGGGTGTCGCCGGATTTTCCCTGGAAGCCGGCGCGGTAGGTGTTGAGTTTCGCGTCCTCCTGAAAGCGGCCTTCAACAAACCAGCGTTCCCGTATCCACAGGGCAAGGGTCAGGTCGGCTTGCTGGGTAAACAGCACCGGCGGCACGGCGGCTGGCCCCCAGCGGAATGGGTCGGCGACAATTCCGGCGGAACCGGTCAACTGCCAGTCCCAATAGCCGTTCAAAAAAAGTGAAACGCCGGTTTTTGGATTATTCCACGAAAAAATGACCGTGCCGTTTTCTTCCGCCCCGCCGCCGGTCTGGGCGGCCAGGGAAACGGCGCTGGCCAGAAAAAGCACACTCCCTAAAAGCCGGTGCCGCAGAGGACGCATACCGGTATTCTAGCACGTTACGCCGCGTGTGTCCCTGGTTCAGTTGTCGGTTGTCGGTTTTCAGTTTTCAGTTTTTCCTCCGGTATATCAGAGCGAAGAAGAGCGCGCTGTTTGTTTCGATATGCCGGCTCTGCTGACAGTCTGCGGGGTCTGCGGTATGCTTTGGGTGCGGAGGATGTGTATGCGGCCTTTTAAGGTGGTTTCGCCGTTTGAACCGGCGGGCGGACAGGGGGATGCTATTGCGGCGTTGGCGGGCGGGATTTTGGCGGGTGACCAGTTTCAGACCTTGAAAGGGGTTACCGGTTCCGGCAAAACGTTTACTATGGCTAAAATTATTGAGGCGGTGCAGATGCCGTCGCTGATTATCAGTCATAACAAGACGCTTGCCGCCCAGCTTTTCCGCGAATTTAAGGGGTTTTTTCCGCATAACGCGGTGGAATACTACGTTTCGTACTACGATTACTATCAGCCGGAGGCGTATGTCGCAAAAAAAGATTTATACATAGAAAAAGACGCTTCGATTAACGCGGAGGTTGAGCGGCTGCGGCTTTCGGCGACCCGCAGCCTTATGGAGCGGCGCGATGTGATTATCGTTGCGACCGTTTCGTGTATTTACGGCCTTGCGACCCCGGAAATTTACCGCAAAATGACGGCGACTTTTTCTGCCGGCGAAACCATCGATGTGGACGCGCTGATGCGGCGCTTTGTCGAACTTCAGTATGAGCGCAATGACGCGGTGCTGGAACGGGGATGTTTTCGCCGGCGGGGCGACACGCTGGAGATTTTTCCGGCGTATCTGGAGGATGCGTACCGTGTTGACCTGGACTGGGAAACGGTCGCGCGCATCCGGCGTTTTAATCCGCTGTCAGGCGAGGTGTTCGAGGAGCTTGACAGCGCGTTGTTGTATCCGGCAAAGCAGTTTGTTATGCCCAAGGAGATGATTGACAACGCGCTGCCGCGTATTCAGCGGGAGCTTGCCGAGCGCTACGACTGGCTGCGGGCGCAGGGTAAGCAGTTGGAGGCCGAGCGGCTTAAAACGCGGGTAGAGTACGATGTCGAGATGCTGCGCGAAATGGGGTACTGCCCGGGCATCGAAAACTATTCCGCGCCGCTTGCGGGCCGTGCTCCAGGCGAGCGGCCTGATACGCTGATTGCCTACTTTCCAAAGGCGGCGGACGGCTCCTGCGGCCACCTGACGTTTATTGACGAAAGCCATGTAAGCGTGTCGCAGATTGGCGCGATGTTTTCGGGCGACCGGAGCCGCAAGCAGAATCTTGTTGACTACGGCTTCCGGCTGCCGTGCGCGCTCGACAACCGGCCGCTGCGTATGGACGAGTTCCGCGCGCTGCTTGGCAAAACGGTGTATGTTTCCGCGACACCCGGCGAGGTGGAGCTTGGCGAAAGCGTCCGCGTTGTGGAGCAGGTCATTCGCCCCACCGGTCTTTTGGACCCGGAAATTGAAGTGCGTCCCAGCGAAGGGCAAATGGAGGACATTTACGCGGAGATTGCGGCGCGGCGCGACGCGGGGGAGCGCTCGCTTATTCTGACGCTGACCAAAAAGATGGCGGAGGATTTAACGGAATATCTGCTGGGACTGGGGCTCAAGGTGCGCTACATTCACAGTGAGGTTGAAACGATTGAGCGGGTCGAGATTTTAACGCGGCTGCGGCAGGGCGATTTTGACGTACTGGTCGGCATCAACCTGCTGCGGGAAGGTATTGACTTGCCGGAGGTGTCGTTTATCGCAATTCTGGACGCGGACAAGATTGGTTTTTTGCG
>JAITGR010000123.1 GCA_031280455.1 Spirochaetaceae bacterium | reverse complement strand
ACCGCGAACAGAAACGCCCGCTCCTTGCCGTACGCCGTACACGCCTGACGGTATGCGTGCGTAAAATAACCGGCGATAAAGTTCCAGTCCGTTTTCCGGCACACCAGCCGCCCCTTTACATTGCCCGCTCCGGCGCACAAGTCGATGTTGTACGTGTACGGCGCGCCGCGCATAAGTTTTTCCAGCAGGGAGAACAGCATGTTTTCTTCGTCGTTAATCAGCAGAATGACGTGCGGAATCTCCAGCGGCGCGCCCCGCCGTATTTCCATGCGCGGCGGCAGACGTTCTTGTATGGTGTCCTCGCTCGCGCGAATCATCGAGGTGGAGCCGCCGCGCCAGTCGTATTTTTCCAGGTCAACGGCGATAACAAGCCCGCGGCGTACCCCGTGGCGCGTTTCGCGCTCCACAAAAACACCCGCGTTGCGCGGCCAGTCAAACACGTCGCCGTCGCCGTGCTGTAGATACCGCGCCATGTTCCGCCTGATAGCGGCGATGCGGGCGGCGCAGTCCGCGTCCTCCAGGTACACTTCCGGCAGTACCAGGTGAAGCGCGGACGGCGCGTCTCCCACGCCGGCGGCACACTCGTCCCAAAACGAGCGCTCCTGCGTAAACTGGTCGCAGGCGACAACCGGCCATTTCGCCAGTTCAATGGTTTTTGAAGGTAAAAGAATTTCCGGCACCGCGAGCGCGGCATCCGCCAGTTTCTCCGTAATATCATCCATAAGTAACGCTTCCCTACAATTCCGCCGGAATCTGCGGCTCCGGCAGCACGTTGGCTCCGCGTTCCAGCGCGACCGAGCCGGTACGTGCCATTTCCAGAATGCCGTACGGACGCACTAGCTGCAAAAGGCCGTCTATTTTTTCAAAACTGCCGGTCGCTTCAATCGTTATGGTGGACGGCGAAATATCAATGACCCGCGACCGGAAAATCGCGGCGACTTCGACAATGGCCGGACGGGTTTTTTCGTCCGCGTTAATTTTAACCAGCACAATTTCGCGCCGGATATACGACGACATATCCAGGTCGCGTATGGCGATAACGTCAACCAGTTTGTCGAGCTGCTTGATAATCTGCTCCAGTACCGGCTCGTCGCCGGCGGCGACGATCGTCATGCGCGAAACGGCCGGATTTTCCGTCTCGCCGACGGTCAGGCTGTCAATGTTAAAACCGCGCCTACTAAAAAGGCCGGACACGCGGCTCAGCGTCCCCGCGCGGTTTTCGACCAAAACCGACAAGACATGCTTTTTTATCACGCTGCCCCCGCGCTCCCCATACCGCCTACGCTCCCCGCGTAAACGTCAGCAGGGGTTTTTTCGCCTCGTCCAAAAGCTGCAAGGTGTCTTTTTCGACCGTGTAATAGCGCACCGCGTTCAGGCGTTTAGCAAAATCCATTTCCAGTTGATTCAGTTCGTTGGAAAACGACATGCGCCGCGTCAGCGCCAGTGTGCTAAAACTGAGCGCGCCGTCTTCCGCGGTAAAGGGGCCGGAAAGCCGGTTGACGCCGGCAAAACCGGAGACAAGGCCGTTTTCGCCAAAAGCGAGCGCCGGCGGCTGTTCCACGCGCACCGCGTCCAGCGCCGTGCCGCTTTCGCCCCGCATTGCGCGCAGCGTCCACGAAGTACCGGCCAGCGGCGGCTGGGCAGGAGCGCCGGCCTGTGCACAGAGCGGCGCGCTTACAACCACCCCCAGCAAAATCGCCAGAGCGCTGCCTATAATGTGAGCCTGTTCCAAAACCGGTTGTTTTGGGACAGGCTCTTGCAGTTTTTCGGCCTGGAGCCTGCAAAACTGCGGTTTTTTAAGGTAGCTGTTCCAAAAACTGAAGTTTTGGAACAGCCTCATGTGTGTACTTCTTTTCATAGAAGTAAAAGTATACAAAGCCAGCCGCCTTTTTGCCAAGAGTACGGGGGCCTGCCGCATGGCGGCCTTCGGCGGCATCCGCGCAGGCGAGGTACCCTACCTGAACGGGCGCGTACCCTGGGCTTTGAGGCGGCCTGTCAGGGCGGAAAATCCGGCGACAAGCGATTCGTTGGAGTCGGAGTAGACGGCGATGGCCGCGTCCACCCAGGGCACCTGTTCCAGGTACGCGGGGCTGCGCACAAACAGCACGATAATGCGCTTGCCCAGCGGCCGGAGGGCGCGTAGTACCTGAACGCCTTCCTCGCCCGAAAGATGCAGAATGATCGTGTCGCTCGCGGCGGCGCGGCGCAGCAGGTCGGCATCGTTTGCCGTTGAGTACCAGTAGGCGGACGCGCCGCGAAAGGCTTTTTTCCCCAGTTCAAAAAAAGACATGCTCTGGCCGGGAAGAAAAACCCTGCCCGCTTTTTCCTGGGCAAGCGGAATGAGCCCCGCGCCGTCTTTAAGCACCGTTACCGCGCGCGCCGCCAAATCCTGGAAAAACCGCGCGCCGTCCTGGCTGGGAATGCCGCTGGCCGCCGTGCGGGGGTCGGGCAGCACCGGCGCGGCGTTTTCGGCTTTAAGGTAGCGCAGCTTTGTCCGTACGACCCGCTCGGCCGATTCGCGCACCCGCGCGCGAAACACACTGTCG
>JAITGR010000238.1 GCA_031280455.1 Spirochaetaceae bacterium | reverse complement strand
CAATTTCAGGAAGCGGACGCGGAGGCCGCCCGCCGGAGCGCCGACCTGGAGCGCATGGGCGCGCTGTAGCCCCAAGCGGGGGCGTTGCGGGGGCAGAGCCCCCGCTTGGGGGGTAGCGTAAGACATGCCGCTTTTGCGGCAGGGCTGGAGCGAGGGGGGCACCCCCCCACCGGCATCAATAGCCGTCGGACATCGCGCGGTTGAGGTCTTTTTGGTATAATTCCTGGTAAATGAGGTTCCGGTCTTTTAGTTTGTCTTTTAGGGTCTGCGGGAATGGCAGGAAGCGCCAGAATGTATTGCGTACCTCTTTGGGCAGTTTTTGCGTTCCTTCACTTTCTTTGGTAAGCCACAAAATGTAATCCTGAATAAAGAACATTTTTACGTCGCCCTTCAGTTTTTGCCCCTGGAACCACTGGTAATAGTTCCCCGTAAGCCCCTCTTCCATCCAGTAATACGAGGCTATTTCCTTGGCAACCTGCCAGCGGAAATCGGCGACGGCAGTCATTACGGCTATCGTTAAATTTTTGGGGTACATGGGAACGGCAACACGCCCGCGGCTGGTCGCCTTGTTCCGTTTGTCGTACGGCTCCCAGCACACGCCAAAATCGCCGTAGGTCGGCAGCAGAATAACGTGCGGAACAATGCGGTTCGGCTTGCCCTTATACGCCCGCCAGAACACTTCGCTGTCGATGCTTTCTATCCACGCAAGCAGCGCCAAAACATTTTCTTTTGTACCCGCCGTCGCCGGCTGGCAGCGGTAGAATTCCGTCGTCAGCACCGGAAAAGCGTTCCCCTGGCGGCCTATCGTCATTTTGGCCATCTGCCGCACCGAGCCAAATTCAGTGTCAATCGCGGCCGTATCCACAGGCCCGCCGCCGCCTTCTTCACCATCGCCGGCAGCCGCCGCTTCCTCGTCCAGCTTTGAACGCAGGCCGCTTGCCTCGTCCATGGCGTTTTCAAGCTCCCGCAGCAGACTGCTCATTTCGCGGTCAAGCCGCAGCAGCGCCTTGGCGACATCCTGAATCTCCTGCAAATCCCGCTTTTTATCGTCCGAATAGCAGTCCGCCACTTCCGGCAGCACCGCGTTTTCGCCATGCTCGGCGGTGTTTTTCGCAATACCGACAAGCGATTCCTCCAGCCGCGCGCGGTCGCTGTTCTTGTCCAGAATCAGCGCCTTGTTCCCCTCGATCTTGCCGCTGGCCTTGTCCAGCAGGGCGCTCATGTGGCCGCTGGAATTCGCCCGCTTAACCGGCGTTTCGTCCGTCGTCGAAGCGCGGATTTTCCCCAGCCCAACATGCCGAATCCACTCGTCAAGGTAATGCACCGAAATATCGGGAAAACTTTTTACCACAATCCTGGAAAAAAAATCCCGCAACTCGGCGCTTATCAAGCTGGGGTGTAAAATGCCAAAACGCAGCGCGTACTTGTGCGGGTCGCCGCCATTAACCGAGCCCCGCGCAATCGCGCCCAAATGCTCCCAAAACGGATTTATAAGCTGCATACGAAAAACCGTCTTGTCCTTGGGGTCTTTTGCCTGCGTGTATTTTTGAAAAAGCGTGTGCAGCCGCGCCGATGTGTCCTTGCCTTCGGACATAAGCGTTTTGTAGTATTCAACCGGATTGTCAAAAGCGTGATGCCCCGCCTCTTCCAGTTTTTTGGTAACAGGAGGAAATCTGAGCGTTACGCTGAATTCCGACCCGCCAGAAGACGCGCTCTCTTCGGAATCGTCCTCATCGTCCAGCACGTTTTGTTCAAAATCGCTCATAATATACGCATATTACCTGTTGAAGCGGAATTGGTCAAGCGGGGGGCTGTTTACGCGGCGGGCGGCGTTGTATAGTGAATCCCTGTATGACCATGAACGAAACGCCGTCGTCCGAGCGGGTACACATCGGATTTTTTGGCAGCAGAAACGCCGGCAAGTCCAGTTTGGTGAACGCCGTAACGGGGCAGGAACTCGCGGTGGTTTCCGAGGTAAAAGGCACTACGACAGACCCGGTGCGCAAGGCCATGGAACTGCTGCCGGTGGGGCCGGTGCTGATAATCGACACGCCCGGCATCGATGACGCGGGGGCGCTGGGCGAGCTGCGCGTGCGTAAAACGAAGCAGGTGCTCAACCAGACCGATGTTGCCGTGCTTGTGGTGGACGGCGCGGCGGGGGGCGGCCTCTCCGCGTCCGACAGCGAGCTGCTGCAATTTTTCCGCGCAAAAAACGTTCCGTACATTGTCGCGTATAACAAATGCGACTTGCTGTCCGCCGTTCCCGCCAGTGTATCGAATAGCGAAATACATGTAAGCGCTGTACAAAAAATCAACATAGAAGCGCTCAAGAACCGCATAGCCGCGCTCGCCCATACGGACGAAAAAAAACTCCGCATTGCCGGCGACATTGTTCAGGCGGGTGATTTTGTCGTGCTGGTTACGCCCATAGACACCGCCGCGCCTAAGGGGCGGCTTATTCTGCCGCAGCAGCAGACTATTCGTGATATTCTGGAAGCGGACGCGGCGGCGATTGTGGTAAAAGAATTCGAGCTGCGCGACACGCTGGCGGCGCTCGGTAAAAAACCGGCGCTGGTCATAACGGACAGCCAGGTTTTCGCAAAAGCATCCGCCGACACGCCGCCCGATGTTCCGCTTACTTCGTTTTCCATTCTGTTTGCCCGCTACAAAGGCTTTTTGCTGCCGGCTGTCCGCGGGGCGGCGGCGCTCAACACTATCGAGGACGGCGACAAAATTCTGATTTGCGAAGGCTGCACGCACCACAGGCAGTGCGACGACATTGGCACGGTAAAGCTGCCCCGCTGGATTCGCAGCCACTGCGGCAAAGAGCCGCGTTTCGACTTTACTTCCGGCGGCGGCTTTCCTGACGAGTTGGGTGCGTATAAACTCATTGTGCATTGCGGGGCATGTATGCTGAACGACCGGGAAACGCGCTGGCGGCAAAAATGCGCCGAAGACCAGCGGGTGCCGTTCACGAATTACGGCGTGCTTATCGCGTTTATGCAGGGAATTCTAAAGCGCTGCGT
>JAITGR010000208.1 GCA_031280455.1 Spirochaetaceae bacterium | reverse complement strand
ATACGGAAGAGCGCAAGGGATAGAAGCGGAATTTGGCCGCAAAGCGGCCAAATTGGAGCGGATAGCCCGGTTTTTGCGCAGCAAAAATGCGCCCTAATTTTAACGCTTGATTTAATCAGCATTGCCTAAAGGAGGCTAAATGAACATTGCAAAAACCGCCGGGCGCGGCGCGGCGGCCATTTTTTTGTTGTGCGCGCGGCTTGGTACGCTGGCGGCGCAAGACGCGGCGGCGGGGCGGCGGGTTTCGCTTGACGAATACCGCGCTCTTGCGCTGGCGAACAATCTTGACGTGCACATCGCCGAAAGCGAACTTGAAAAAAGTAAGCTCGTGCGCTCCGGCGCGTTTACCCGGTACTTTCCCGCGGTAAGCGCGACGGCCGCGTTGGCAAAGCCGAACATTTTTGGCGGCGGCGCGCAGGCGGGCATCAGCTCGGACTTTAACAACCAAAGCCTGTATACATTCGACGTCCCCAACAAAGTCATTCACATTGACGAAACCATTGATTTTAGCGACCCGCTGGGGGTCTGGCTGGGGACTGTTACGTTTACGCAGACGCTTTTTGCCGGCGGCAGAATTGTCAACTCGAACCGGCTTGCGCAAAAGGCCGTTGACGCTTCGGCGTACAAACTGCACATACGGCGCGGCGAAATTTTCGCCCAGGCGGAATCGAAGTACTATCAGTACGCGCTTTTGGGCGAGTTGATTACAACGCTTGACGGGTACAAGCAAACGCTTGACAATCTGTACGCGAAGGTGGCGCAGGCGCTGGAGCAGGGTGTTGTGTCGCGCAGCGATTATCTGCGCGTCAGTCTGAAGCGGGAGGAAATCGCTATTCAGCGGGACGAAATGGCACAGATGCGCGTTGTCGCCGGCGACGACTTCAAACTGTTTGCCGGCATAAAGGACGGTTCCGCCGTTAGTGTTGACGGCGTTTTTGGCGATATTGCCGAGCCGCCGGACGACGCGGGGGACGCGGCGGCGCGGCTTCCGCTGCGGCCTGAATTTCAGCTGCTTGTGATTCAACGCGACGCGGCAAAGCTGGAAGAGGCCATCGCGTTTGGCGGGTATCTTCCTTCGATAGAGCTTGGCGTGAGTTTTTTGCGTACCGATTTTTCTTTTAACAGCGCGCTTTTTGCCAACACGAGCGGGTACTACCAGGATTTTGTCGGGTTTCTGCTCTTTAACATTCCGCTGTCGGCCTGGTGGGAGGGGGTTTACAAGACGCGCGAAAAAGGCGCGGCGCGCAGGTCCGCCGAGGAGCAGCTTGCGGTCAACGCGGACTATCTCATGCTTGACCTGCGGAACAAATTGACTGCCTGGCAGACGGCGTACAAGCGCGTCAAACTCGCCGAAATTGGCGTGCAATACGCGAAAACAAACCGCGAGGAGTTTGAACAAAAATACAGCGCGGGTTTGAGTTCGTTGAGCGATTATCTTATGGCGCTGGCGCTGGAGCACGAAAACAGCGCGAAGCTCGACCAGGCGCGGGCTAACTACCACATAGCCGCTACCGCGTTCCAAACGGCCTCCGGCACGGCGCGTTGAACTGTCCGCCCTGCCCAAACAGTTGATGCTGTCCCAAAATTGCGATTTTGGGACAGCATTCTCGACTTTGAGTTATGCTGTTTGGACGGAGCGCTCTGCCCCTCAAACCCGCGAAATTTTACCTTTTTTTTACACGCAGCCCCTTCAATTTATACAGAACGGTTTTATTATACCGGTATATGGAGGAACTATGACCATTTTTTACAGAATATTGACGTTGTGCGCCGCCGGAACGCTGGCCGTTTCGTGCGCCAGGCGGGGGCAGGAGGAGTTCGCGCTGCGCCAGGACATCGTCGTCGTCTCGCGGGAAGACGGGTCGGGGACGCGCGGCGCGTTCATCGATATTTTCGGCATTGAGCGTAAAGGCGCGGACGGCAGCCGGAAGGACATGACCACCAGCGAAGCCATAGTCGCGCGGCTGACTGATGTGGTTATGGCCACGGTCGCAAACAACAAATACGCCGCGGGCTACATTTCGCTGGGCTCGCTCAACCGCACCGTCAAAGCCCTCGCCATAGACGGCGCGGCGGCATCGGTGGAAAACGTCCAAAACGGCAGCTATCCTGTTTCGCGGCCATTCTACATAGCCGCAAAACCGGATTTAAGCGACGCAGGCCGCGACTTCCGCGCCTTTATGCTTTCGGCGCAGGGGCAGGAGATTGTCGGGAAAAGTTACATCAGCATAGGCGCGGGGGCGCCGTACACAAGCGGCGCCATTACCGGCAAGGTTGTTGTTGGCGGCTCGTCGTCGGTTACGCCTATCATGGAAAAACTGCGGGAAGCCTACCTTGCGCTGAACCCGCAGGCGGAAATCGAGATTCAGCAGAGCGATTCTTCCGCCGGTCTTGCGGCGGCCATGGACGGCATCTACGACATCGCCATGTCCAGCCGCGAACTGAACGCCAAAGAGCGCACGGAACTGTCGCCTGACTTGCTGGCGATTGACGGTATCGCGGTCATTGTCAACACGCAGAACCCGCTGGACGGCCTCTCGAAAGATCAGGTGCGCGCGATATTCACCGGAACGGCGGCTGCCTGGAGCGACATACTGAAATGAACGCCGCCCTCCCCGTCCGCGCGCGCTCGCGGCACATTTCGGAGCGGGTTATGCGCGCCGTCTTTTTGATGAGCGCGGCAATCTGCGTGCTGGCCGTCCTCTTGATATGCGGCTTTCTGTTTGCCAGCGGCGTTCCGGCCATCGCCGAAATCGGCCCCGCGGCCTTCCTCCTGGGTACCGAATGGTCGCCGGCGGACGTTCCGCCGCTGTTCGGCATACTCCCCATGATAGCGGCGAGTTTCGGCGTAACCGCGCTCGCCCTGCTTACGGGGCTGCCCGCCGGCCTGCTGTGCGCGGTGTTTCTCGCCTGCTCCTGCCCGCGTGGCCTGTACCGGTTCCTCAAAACCGGCGTGGACTTAATGGCCGGCATTCCGTCGGTGGTGTACGGCTTTTTCGGCATGGCGGCCATTGTCCCGCTTGCCGGCAACAGCATACTGGCGGCGGGCATACTCCTGGGCATTATGATACTGCCGGTGAGCGCCGGTATAGCCGAAAGCGCCCTGCGCTCCGTGCCGCGCCAGTACTACGAGGGGGCGCTCGCGCTGGGGGCCGGCCACTACCGCGCCGTGTTCCTGGTGATGCTGCCCGCCGCGAAATCCGGCATACTTGCCGCCGTGGTGCTGGCTATGGGCAGGGCGATTGGCGAAACCATGGCGGTAATTATGGTCGCCGGCAATCAGGCGCGTATGCCGGTTTCCGTGCTGCGCGGCGCGCGCACACTCACGGCAAACATCGTGCTGGAAATGGCGTACGCCGCGGAATTGCACCGGAACGCGCTCATTGCCTGCGGCGTGGTGCTGTTTGTTTTTATACTGATATTGAATACCAGTTTTACCCTGCTTACCCGCGCAAAAACATAATTTAAGGAGGCATACATGAACACACACTTGCACAGCCGTACTGACTTTTTGGAACACGCGCTGCGCCTTGCCGTCTGGGCCGGGGCGGCGTTCTGCGCGGGCGTCTTTTTGTACATAACAGGCTTTATCGTCATACGCGGCGTACCGCACCTGTCGCCGGGCCTTTTCGCCGCCGTGTACACCAGCGAAAACGTCTCGCTGCTGCCGGCGCTGCTTGCCACCGTGTACATAAGCGCGCTGTCGCTGGCCATAGCCGCGCCGGCAGGCATAGCAGCCGCGATATACCTGGCCGAATACGCCCCCCGCCGGAGCAAAGTGGTCGCCTGCATCCGCGTAACCGCCGAGACCCTCGCCGGAATCCCGTCGGTTGTGTACGGCCTGTTTGGTATGCTCTGCTTTGTCAACTTTCTGGGGCTGGGCTTTTCGCTGGTATCAGGCGCGCTCACGCTTTCGCTTATGATACTGCCGCTCGTCATGCGCGCCGCCGAAGAAGCCCTGCGCGCCGTGCCGGACATCTGGCGCGAAGGCTCCTTTGCCCTGGGCGCGGGACGCCTGCGCACCGTGTTTGCCGTAACGCTGCCGGCGGCCAGGCCGGGCATACTCGCCGGCGTTATCCTTGCCATAGGCCGCGTTGTCGGCGAAAGCGCCGCGCTCATCTACACAGCCGGCACCGTGGCGCGTATACCGGAAAACCCGCTCCAGTCGGCGCGTACCCTCGCCGTGCACATATACGCGCTTTCCAGCGAAGGGCTGCACACGGACAAAGCGTACGCGACGGCGGCGGCGCTGCTGGCGCTGGTGCTGCTGATAAACACCGCGGCGGCGGCGCTGGCCCGGCGCGCGGGTACGCCAAAAGGCGCGGCGGGAGGCGCGGCGTGAACTGCTTTGAAATACGCAATCTGAACGTGCGTTACGGCGACTACCACGCGCTCAAAAACATCAACACGGACATACCGGCAAACACCATAACCGCGCTCATAGGGCCGTCCGGCTGCGGCAAAAGCACGCTGCTTAAAACGCTCAACCGCATGAACGACCTTGTTGAAGGCTGCGCGGTCAGCGGCAGCGTACTGCTCTCCGGCATCGACATATACGGCGCGATTGACGTGAACACGCTGCGTAAACGCGCGGGCATGGTGTTTCAAAAACCCAACCCCTTCCCGATGAGCATCTACGACAACATCGCGTTCGGCCCGCGCAGCTTCGGCATAACGTCGCGGGCGGCGCTGGACGAGATTGTCGAACGCTCGCTTACCGGAGCGGCTATCTGGGACGAACTGAAAGACCGCCTTAAAAAGAACGCGCTGGGGCTTTCCGGCGGGCAGCAGCAGCGTCTGTGCATAGCCCGCGCGCTCGCCGTCTCGCCGGAAGTGCTGCTGCTGGATGAACCGACCAGCGCGCTCGACCCTGTTTCAACAGGCCGCATTGAGGAACTGCTGGTTACGCTGCGGGAAAAATACACTATAATTATCGTTACGCACAACATGCAGCAGGCGGCGCGCACCAGCGACAGCACCGCGTTTTTTCTGAACGGCGAAATGGTAGAACACGGCGCGACAGAAATGTTGTTCGCTCATCCGGCGGACAAGCGCACAGAAGATTACATTACCGGGAGGTTCGGATGATTCGGGAACGGTTTGAACAGCAGCTCTCTTTGCTGCACGACAATTTGACAGCAATGGGGGCGCTTATTGAAGAGGCGATAGAACGCGCCGCATACGCGCTGGAACACCAGGACGCCGCCCTGGCGCGGCAAATAATCGAAAGCGACAGCGTTATTGACGACAAAGAAAAAGAGATTGAAAGCCTCTGCCTTAA
>JAITGR010000137.1 GCA_031280455.1 Spirochaetaceae bacterium | reverse complement strand
GGAAACGGCACCCCAATCGCGTACGCCAATTCAACCTCGGCGCGGGCGGCCAATTTAGCCGCGACAATATTTTTGGCAACATAGCGCGCCGCGTACGCCGCCGACCGGTCAACCTTGGTCGGGTCTTTACCGGAAAACGCCCCGCCGCCGTGCCGCCCCATACCGCCGTAAGTATCAACAATAATCTTACGCCCCGTAAGCCCCGTGTCGCCAAACGGCCCGCCCACCACAAAACGCCCCGTCGGGTTGATGAAGTACTTCGTTTTAGCCGACAAAAGCCCCGTCGGCTCCAGCACCGGCTTTATAATCTTTTCAATAACCGCGTCTTTAATCTCGCCGTACGAAACATCCGGGTCATGCTGATGCGAGACGACAACCGCGTCAATATGCACCGGCTTATAGCCCTCGTACTCCACCGTAACCTGACTCTTCGCGTCCGGCCGCAGCCAGGGCAGCGCCTTCGACTTACGCAGCGCGGCGGCATTCCGCAAAATCGTATGCGCCAGCGTAATCGGCAGCGGCATAAACTCCGCCGTTTCATCGCAGGCAAAGCCGAACATCATCCCCTGGTCGCCCGCCCCCTGCTGACCCTTGTACTCATCAAGCCCCGATCCCACAACACCCTGGTTAATATCCGGCGACTGACTATGAATCATCGACAAAACAGCCATAGACTGACAATCCAGCCCGTAATCCGGGTTTGTATACCCAATATCCCGCGCGACCGAGCGCACAAGATCCTGAACATCGACAAACGTATTCGTGGTAATCTCGCCCCCCACCAGCACCAGCGACGTCGAAGCAAACGTTTCGCACGCGACATGACTCTCCGCGTCATCCTTCAGGCACGCGTCCAGAATCGCGTCAGAAATCTGGTCGCACAACTTATCCGGGTGCCCCTCACCCACCGACTCCGAGGTAAAAAAATACTTTCGGTTTTCCATACGAGTAACTCTCCTTGTATCGTGAAAAAAACTAGAAACAGCGAATATCCCGCCGTCAGCCGCCATAGTACCAGAACCATGGGGAAACTGTCTAGGGGCGCTGATTGCGCCATACATGGCGAAACCACGGAAGGCACGGAAACCACGCGGAAAGAGGCCGCCCGCTGCGCCCATACAGCTTGACCTTACAAGAAATACCGGCTAGCATAGGACGAACACTTTGAGGAGGTAAAAATGCCCGCTATCGCCATTGAACAGGAAAAAGAGCGCCTGACGGATATACTTGCTGACCAATACGCGCAGAACCTTATTGCGATAGACGAGTATGAACGGCTGCTTGATTTTGTTAATAAAACAGAAACAAATAAAGAAATTGAATACATCAGAAAAATAATAACGACAAATGAAACGTATGCGCTAAAAGAACAATCATTAGAGAACAGCCTCCAAAAAAGTCCGCCCAAGGCGGGCGTGTTTGCAAATTTAATACAATTATTTACACGGCAGAATAATATAAAAAAGATACGGATATATTCTGGCGTTTATGAAATACGATTGTACGACATTGATTTTGCCGAAAATAAATTAGTATTAAAAATAAAAAACTTTGGCGGCGATGCTTTTATTTATATAACAAAAAATACTACAGTCGAAAATAACGTGCAAAATTACGGCGGAAAATATACCGTGAATGAACGCCCCAGCGTCAGCGGCGGCGAAATTAAAAACAAACTTACAATTAACGGCGCGAATTACGGCGGCAATATTTATGTCATTTACGAAAAGTGAACGCCGCCGCCGCTCCCGCGCGGGCTTGACAAAAATTCCGCCAGCCGCTTAAAAATTTCGTTATAATTCGCGTACATTCGTTGATTTCTCAATTCTCAATTCTCATTTCTCATTTCTCATTTAATCAGCGTTGCCCTGGAGATCCCGTTCCGGCAGACAGGCCGCTCCATTGCCCATTTTGCCGCTTCGCGCTATCATACTGACTATGATTAACAATGTATTTACGTTTTTCTTTGGGTCGCAGCGCGAGCGGGATATAAAGGCGCTTACGCCGTTTGTTCAGGCCGTCAACGCCAAAGAAGCCTGGGCAGCCGCGTTTGCCGCCGAGGATTTTCCGGCGCAAACACAGCGCTTTCGCCAGCGGCTTGCGGACGGGGAACGTTTGGACGCGCTGCTGCCGGAAGCGTTCGCGCTCGCCCGCGAAGCGGCAAAGCGCGTGCTGGGCGAGCGCCCGTACGACGTGCAGATTATGGGCGCGGCGGCGCTGCATCAGGGTAAAATAACCGAAATGAAAACAGGCGAAGGCAAAACGCTTATGAGCGTCGCCGCCGCCTACCTTAACGCGCTTTCCGGCGAGGGTGTGCACGTCGTAACCGTCAACGATTATCTGGCCGAACGCGACGCCGCCTGGATGCGGCCTGTGTACGCCTATCTGGGCATCAGCGCCGGCGCCATATTGAGCGACATGGACAACGACCGGCGGCGGGAAAATTACGCCTGCGACATAACCTACGGCACCAACAACGAATTCGGCTTTGACTACCTGCGCGACAACATGCACGCGCGGCTGGAAAACAGGGTGCAGCGCGGCCACAATTACTGCATCATAGACGAAATCGATTCTATCCTGATAGACGAAGCGCGCACGCCGCTTATCATTTCCGGCGCCGCCGAAGACGATACCTTCAAGTTTGCCGAAGTAGACAAACTGCTGGGCACCTTTGAGGAAGTGCAAAAAAAACCGAACGGCGACTATCCCGACGAAGCGCAGGAAGAAGAAGTCATCGGCGATTACAAACTGAACGAAAAAAACAAGAACATTTCGTTTACCAACGCGGGGCTGGCAAAAATCGAAAGCCTTCTGCAAAAACGCAATCTTATAAAAGGCCAGATTGTTGATGAACAAAATTTTGAATACATACATTATTTTACCCAGGCGCTGCGCGCGCATCTTTTGTTTCAGATAAACGTTGACTATGTGGTAAAAGAAGGCGAAGTGCAGATAGTTGACGAATTCACCGGGCGCATCCTCACCGGACGCCGCTATTCGGACGGCCTGCATCAGGCTATCGAAGCAAAAGAGCACATACGGATAAAGCAGCGCAACCGGACCATGGCCACCATCACGTTTCAGAATTTCTTCCGTATGTATAAAAAAATTTCCGGCATGACGGGAACGGCGGACACCGAAGCCGTCGAGTTTGGCAAAATCTACAACCTGGATGTCATTGTTGTTCCCACAAACGTTCCGGTCGCGCGCGTGGACGAAGACGACGTTGTGTACCTTAACGAATCGGACAAGTTCGACGCGCTCTGCGACGAAATCGGCGCCGCGCACAAAAAAGGCCAGCCGGTACTCGTCGGTACTGTTTCAATCGAAAAGTCCGAAAAACTTTCCGCCTTGCTTACCCGCCGCGGCATACGGCACGAAGTGCTAAACGCGAAAAACCACGCGCGCGAGGCCGGCATCATAGCCGAAGCCGGCGCTAAAGGCGCGGTTACCATAGCCACCAACATGGCTGGCCGCGGCACCGACATTAAACTGGGCGGCAACCCCGAACACCGCGCCCAAAAACGCGCCGGAACCGGCGCGGACGCGGAAAAATACGCGGCTGTCTACGCGGAAGAAGTGGAAAAATGGCGCGCCGATTACCAGGAAGTAAAGTTCGCGGGCGGCCTGTACGTCATCGGAACAGAACGCCACGAAAGCCGCCGCATCGACAACCAGCTGCGCGGACGCTCCGGCAGGCAGGGCGACCCGGGCAGGTCGAAGTTTTTCCTGTCCATGGACGACGACCTCATGCGGCTCTTCGGCGGCCCCAAAATGAAAACCCTCATGTCGCGCATCGGCATGGAAGACGGCGAGCCCATTTTTCACCCGCTTCTAAACCGAAGCATCGAGCGGGCGCAGAAAAAAGTGGAGGAGCGCAACTTTGAAATCCGCAAACACCTTTTGGAGTACGACGACGTGCTGAATCAGCAACGCAAATTTATTTACGAACAGCGCGACGCAATACTTGTCGACACAAACCTGAAAGAGCGCGTCAACAGCGCGACCGGCGACATGGTGCGGCAGGCGGTCGACGAGTACACGCGGGAGGCGCGCGGCGATGCCGACGGCGCGCTGCGGAAGCTGGCCGGTTTTCTCAAAACAAAGTTTAACTACACGCTCGCCCTTTCCGGCCCGCAAAGCGGCAAAGACGAGGAGCGCATGGCAAACGAAATTATCGCCGGCCTGGAAAAAGACATGGCCGATAAAGAGGCGCTGCTTGGCGCGCAGAACATCAATTCGTTTATACGCATGCAGTACCTCATGTTCATAGACCGGCTCTGGCTTGATCACCTGGAAAACATGGAAGGCCTGCGAGAGGCCGTGTACCTGCGGCATTACGCGCAAAAAAATCCGCTTACCGAATACAAGCTGGAAGGCTTTGCCATTTTCGACACCATGATAGACAACATACGCGAACAGATAGCGTCGCGCGTGCATTTGGTGCGTATACAACTTGCCGAAGACCGCGAGATAAAAGAGCGGAGCATGACGACCACTTCGGCAAGCCACGCGGACGTGGCCTCGTTTGACGCGATGCGCCAGAACGCGCAGGCGCAGGTACGGCAGAACAGCCGCCAGCACGCGATGCCGGTAACCGTCGTCCGCACCCAGCCGAAAGTGGGGCGCAATGACCCGTGCCCGTGCGGCTCGGGGAAAAAATACAAGCACTGCCACGGGCGGTAGCGGCGGGGAGCGGTATGTCAAAAAGCGCGTTTGTCTCGATAGTTGGCCGGCCGTCCTCCGGCAAGTCAACGCTGCTTAACAGCCTGTGCAAGGCAAAAGTTTCCATAGTCAGCGCGGTGCCGCAGACCACCCGCGCCGCCGTACGCGGCATTGTAACCGAAGACGACTGCCAGCTGGTGTTTATCGACACGCCCGGCCTGCACGAAAGCCAGAAAAAACTGAACCTGCGCCTCGCCGCCGCCGCCTGCGCCGCCCTCGCGGACTGCGACATCACCCTCTACCTTATCGACGCGACCCGCCCGCCCGGAAAAGAAGAGGAGGAAATTGTCAGGCGGCTTGCCGCGCTGGGCGAGCGGCGTATACAAAGCGCCCTGCTGGCCGCCGTCAACAAAATAGACGCGCCCAAAGCCGCCGCGGAAACCTGCGTGTCGTTCCTCCGCGCCCACCTCGCCGCCCTCCCGCCGGAGCGCATCATCCCTGTTTCGGCACTCCGCGAAACCAACATGGATGTCCTGCGCGCGTCCTTGCGCGCGCTCGCGCCGGAAGGCGTTTTTTACTACGACGGCGATTGCTACACCGACCAAAGTGTGCCGTTTCGCGTGGCGGAAATAGTCCGCGAAAAATGCTTTTTGATGCTGCGCGAAGAACTGCCGCACGCCTTGTATGTGAACGCCGGCGATTCCACCCTAAAAGACGGCGTACTGTACGCGCACGCCGACATACGCTGCGAGCGGGAGTCGCAGAAAGGCATGATAGTCGGCAAAGGCGGGGCGCAGATAAAAAAAATCCGCATGGCCGCGCTGGCCGACCTCAAAAAGATTTTTGACTGGCCGGTAAAACTGGAACTGCGCGTCAAAACCGACCGCAACTGGCGGCAGAACGACAGCATTATCAAGGCGTTTACCTAAATGCGGCCCGCGCCCCCTCCCCCTCCCGCCAGTCTGCGGCGCGGTTTTCCGCCCCGCTTTGCGATAGCCCTGTGCGCCATCATCTGGAGTACCTCGGGCATGTTCGTAAAAATTGTCGCGTGGCATCCCTTTGTCATAGCCGGCGCGCGCAGTATTGTCGCGGGACTATTTCTGTGCGCCGTCCAACTCTGCACACGCAAAAAAGGCGCGCCCTTTCTCGCCGGCATAAAAACACTGCCGGCCTGGCTTGCCGGCATCGCGTACTGCGGCACCATGATACTATTCGTAACCGCAAACAAACTAACCGCGAGCGCCAACGTCATTGTTCTGCAATACACGGCACCCATTTGGTCGGCGCTTTTTGGCGCGCTTTTAATACGCGAAAAACCCAAAGCCGAACACTGGATAAGCCTCGTGTTCATATTCACCGGCCTGTACGTCATGCTCAAAGACAGTCTCATGTCGGGCGGCATAACCGGCGACATACTCGCCGTGTGCTCCGGCATACTCTTTGGCACAACATCCGTTTTTATGCGTATGCAAAAAGACGCAAACCCGCAGGACGGCATGATACTTTCGCACATACTCACCGCGGCCATCTGCGTACCGTTCTTTTTTACGCATACCCCGCGCATAACCGGCGGCGCGGCGCTGTCAATCTTTTTTATGGGCGTATTTCAGATAGGCACCGCCGCCATACTGTACTCGTACGGCATAAAGCGAGTCAGCGCCGTCAGCGCCATGCTCATATCGGCAATAGAGCCGCTGTTCAACCCTGTGTGGGTATTTCTGGCCACAGACGAAATGCCGCACAAAACAACCTTTGCCGGCGGCAGCCTCATCTTGGCGGCGGTACTGCTTGCGAACATAGTTACCTGGCGGCGGGAAGGCCGCGAACAGAGCCACGCATAAGAGGCGCTGATTGCGCCATACATGGCGAACGCCATACATGGCGAACGCCATACATGGCGAACGCCATACATGGCGAAACCACGGAAAGCACGGAACCCACGCGGAAAGAGACCGCAATTCCGTGTTCCTGTCCGCGTTTTTCCGTGGTTTAATTCCGATTTTCAGCGTTGCCCTACCTTTTATTCGTGTCTATTCGCGTAATTCGCGGTTGAATTTCGATTTAATCAGCGTTACTCTAGGCCAAGTACTGCTGAATATTATCAAAACAAATACCGCGAACCATGCGCGAAAGCACCTCCATATCCGCCGGATACTCGCCATTTTCCACCCAGCGCCCCAGCAAATTACACAAAATACGCCTGAAATACTCATGGCGCGGATACGAAAGAAAACTACGCGAATCCGTGAGCATCCCCACAAACGCCGGTAAAAGACCCAGTTCAGCCAGCGATTCAAGCTGTAACACCATACCGTTTTTGTGGTCGCAGAACCACCACGCCGAACCAAGCTGCATCTTCCCCCGAACCCCCCGATTCCCCCGCCCCGCAACACTATCCTGAAACCCGCCCATAATAGAAGCAAGCGGATAATAGTCCGCAGGATTAAGCGTATACAAAATCGTTTTAGGAAGCCCATTTTTTTCGAGATGGTCCAAAAGGCCAGCCAGCGGCGCGCTAATATGCAAGTCATGCACCGCATCGTAGCCAGTATCCGGCCCCAAGCGGGAAAGCATCGTTGAACTCACACAACGAAACGCCGCAAAGTGCAGCTGCATCGCCATATTATGCTTCGCGTAAAACGACGAAAGCGCCGTAAGCACATGCGTTTTGAACCCTTCCGCCAAACGCGGTTCAACAGGCTTACCCGCCAGTGCGCCGGCAAACGCCGCCTCAAGCTCCCGTTCACCCACAAGCACAAACGGCGGCGCGTCAAGACCATGATCACTCGCGCGGCAGCCATGCCCGGCAAAGTATGCTACACGAGACTCCAGCACCGAAACCAACGCCGCCACACTCCGAATCTCCACGCCAGCAGCCTCGCCAAGCGTCCGCATATACGCGGCGAAACCAGCCTTTTCAATATTGAGCGCCCTATCCGGCCTGAACGACGGCAGCACTTTGGTTGCAATCCTGCCAATAGCCGCGGAACCATCAGCAATAGCAATGTGATGTTCAAGCGAATCCGCCGGATCGTCAGTCGTACCGACCGCGAACACATTAAATTTTTCAAAAATATCTTTTACCCGAAGCCCCGGCAGCAATGCGTTTGCCCGCTCCCAAATACCAGCCGCCGTTTTAGCCGAAAGCGGCGTATCGATACCAAAATAACGCCGCAATTCCAGATGCGTCCAGTGATACAGCGGATTCCCGATAAGTTCCTCCACCGTCTGCGCCCAGGCAGCAAACTTTTCGTACGGCGCCGCGTCGCCTGTAATAAGCGACTCATCAAACCCCATAGCCCGCATCATACGCCATTTATAATGGTCGCCCCCGAGCCACACAGCACTCAAATCAGAAAACACCTTGTTTTCGGCAATCTCCGCAGGAATCAAATGACAATGATAATCAAAAATAGGCGCTCCCTTCGCCGCCCCCGTATACAAATCCCGCGCGAAATCCGACTCCAGCAAAAAATCCTCATCCATAAACGGCCTCATACCAGCCCCCCATACTCACAAAATACACGCCGCAAGGCGCCACATACAGAACCATACTACCATAAAACACGCAGAGGGGGTACGCCCCACACCGGCCAGCCCCGTGCGGGGCAATTCGCCCTCTTGTACAATAAAGAAAGCGCCTGCTACCATAAAGCCATCGCGGAGCAGGCAGCGCCGTTGCTGGTTTGTATGTGTGCTTGCTGCGGACGCGGGGCGCGCGGCGGAAGTGGAGGAGTGCGGGTTGAAGCACGGCGGGTTTTCTTCAACAGTAGGCTTTTTCAGCCCGGGAACGGGCAATTTCGCTTCAAATTAAAACGTTCATTCTGGGAGGGGCTTATATGAAACGGGGAATGTTGACAAGTGTACTGGCGGCGGGGTGTGTGATGGCCGGTTGCGAACTTGGCGGAGCTAATGCTCGCAGCGACAGGCAGCCGGGGTTTGTTTCGGTAAAAGGTATTGAAGGCGTGACCCATAATGCCCGGGAGTATGTGCCGAATTATCTGAGTGGAACGGTCGCGCCGGCGAACGCGACGAATCAGCAGATTGTGTGGTCTCTGGAGCCGACGGACTTGGCTGTAACGCTGGAGGGCAACGTGCTGACTCCGCAGACGGCGGAAGGGACGGTTACGGTTACCGCGACGATTGCCGGCGGCCTGGGGGCGGCGGAAGATTTTACGGAACATTTTAAGATTACGCTGGGTGTGATTAGGGTAACGGTTGCCGGTTTGGGCGGGCTTCTTGAAGGGCTGCAGCCGGACGAGGCGTCGCGTCCCTACCGCATCGAATTGATTGCGGACACGGCGTATACGTCGGACGATATTGGTATGGCGGCGGCTCACGCGGCTATACTCGACAAAGAAAAATATGTTGTGCTGGATTTTTCCGGCTGTGCGGACACGGCGATTCCCGATAATACCGACGGGACAACTACCGGAAGCGGGGCGATGTGGGGGCCGGCGGAGGCGATTAAAAACAACCAGTACGTTGTCGGGCTCGTTCTGCCGGCTCAAATTGATAGAATTGGGCAATTTGCGTTTAGCGTGCGGAGCGCGGATAGTTCCCCGCTGGAATATATTTTGAGTGTTGTTATTCCCGGAACGGTTAAAACTATCGGGGAGAATGCGTTTAGCGGGTGCCGCGCGCTTGCGAATGTGGCGCTGCACGATGGGACGGAGAATATCAACGATTTTTCGTTCAACAACTGTTATGAGCTTACGTCGATAACCATTCCCGGAACGGTAACGCGGGTTGCGTATATGGCTTTTGGCGAAACGAGTATTGCCAGCGTAACGTTCGGGGATGGCAGCAATATCAATGATTTTGACTACACTGCTTTTCCGGGCGAACCCTTGAAGACGGTGTATGCCGAATCAAACCCGCACGCGGGCACGTACACGCACGATGGCGATTTCTGGCTGAAAACGCAGTAGGCGGGGGATCAACGAAATTGCGGCGGCTTTGCCGCCCCCGCCCCCTTCAGGGTTAGGGCAACGCTGATTAAATCGAATCTAATCCGCATTGCCCTTTGTACTTGCTCATTTCATTACGCAATTACGGGTAAGAAGCATTGATTAAATGCTCGTTGGCATTTAATCAGTGCTTCCTTAGAAAAATTATGACCCAATGTGGGGGGCTTGTTTTAATTAAGAATTATTCTTAATATGGGCTATAAACAGTTTTTTACTGTATTTATTTTAGTTTAAGGAGTTTCTTATGAAGAAATGGGTTTGTTTGGTTTGTGGGTATGTTCACTCGGGGGACACTCCTCCGGCGGTGTGTCCTACGTGTAAGGCGCCTTCCGCGAAGTTCAAGGAGCAGAGTGATTGTGATGGGTTTGCCTGCGAGCATGTTATTGGCGAGGCGCGTGATGTTCCTGAGGATATTAAAAAGGACCTGATTGCCAATTTTAACGGCGAATGTACGGAGGTCGGTATGTATTTGGCGATGAGCCGGCAGGCGTACCGGCAGGGGTATCCCGAAGTTGGGGAATTCTACCGCACGGCGGCTTTTGAAGAGGCCGAGCATGCCGCTAAATTTGCCGAGTTGCTGGGTGAGGTGGTGCATGCCGATACCAAAAAAAATCTGCAACTGCGTGCCGATGCCGAGCATGGCGCGTGCGCGGGTAAGTTAGATCTTGCCAAGCGCGCAAAAGCGGCGAATCTTGACGCTATTCATGACACTGTTCACGAGATGGCCAAGGACGAGGCGCGCCACGGTGCTGGTTTCCGGGGTTTGTTGAGCCGGTATTTTAAATAATCGCATGAGGCTGTTGCAAAACTTCAGTTTTGCAACAGCAACCTCTTAAAAACGCACGTTTCGTAAGGCTTTAGCCTGAGAAACTGCAAGAGCCGTGCAAAAGTAACCGACTTTTGCAACAGG
>JAITGR010000059.1 GCA_031280455.1 Spirochaetaceae bacterium | reverse complement strand
TCAGTCATTCCGCCGGTATATCAGAGCAACCAAGCGCGTCCGCCTTGTTCCGAAATATCGGCTAAAAACGGACAACCGGCAACTGACTACTGACAACCGCGCCCGCCTGTGGCGGGCGCGTTACCAGGTAACCGCCAGACGCAGCGGCGTTTCCAGCGTCAGCACATCGGCAAGCGGCACGTCGAGCGCGGCCTGCTTTCCCGTATAACGAAGCCCTTCGGCTGATGTAATCTTTGCCGGAAACTCCAGCGTAATGCGCACCCGCGCCGCCGCGATTTCGGCGGCAACCGGCGCGCCGTACACGCTGCCGGCCAGCTCCAAATACTCTTTTTTGGTAAGCGCTTCGCCTGTGGCAATAGGCGCCAGCAGGACGGACACATAGTCGGCAAGGTCGCGCGACAGCGCCGCAAGCATACGGGCACCGTTCTCGCGGGTAAGCACAAGCCGGAAACTTCCGCCGCCCGCCGTGCTTTCAAACGCAATGTCCGCCGCCCGCGTCCCGTCCGGCGCCGCCCGCGCAAACGCCCCAATGTCAGAAAGCAGCACCTCGCCGTCCAGCGCGGAACCGCCGCGGTTTTCCAGCCGCGCCGAGCGAACACCCGGAGAGGCCGCCAGACTTTCGGCAATGAGCCCCGCGTCCACAACAGAGCCCCCGCCGTCCTCGCCCGCGTCCAGCGACCGGAGCAGCGCGGCCGTTTTCGGCTGAAAATCCGCGCGCACGGCAAGGCTGGCCGAGGCGTCCTGCCGGACGGTTCCGGTTATAGCAAGACTGCAGGCTTGCAAAAAGAGCGCGGCGGCAAGAAAAGCCGGCGAAAAAAGAAAAGCGAGGGGGCGGCGAAAAAAGCCCACGCTACGCGCCTCCGGCAGGCAGCGGCTCGTTCCCCAGCACATAGCGCTCTACCATGTCGGCCACGCCGTCGTCGTCGTTGCTGCGCGCGCTCACCAGGCGGGCGGCCGCCTTAACGCGCGCGTCGCCGTTCAGCATCGCCACCGAAACACCCGCCCAGCGGAGCATCGCCTCGTCATTCATCGAGTCGCCAAACGCCATGACCTGTTCGCGCTGTATGTCCAAAAGCGCGGCGACTCTGGCAAGCCCCGTTCCCTTGTTCACCCCGGGCGGCAGAATTTCAAGATAGTACGGCTTGCTGGTAAACAGCGTAATGTCGTCGCCCATAAGACGGGTCAGAATAATCCGCAAATCTTCAATAAAAGCAGGCTCGGCGGGCACGACCAGTTTGTAGGTGCCCTTCCGCAGCAAATCGCGGAAATCGGGCGGAATAACCTGTTTGGTGCCGGTCAGTTTTTCGTCGATGTCGGCAAATTCGTTATGAAACGACACATAGGTTGTGGCGTGCTCAAAAACCAGCACCGGAAACCCCTCCGCGTCAATTAGGTTGAAGGCGGTCAGCGCGGTGTCCGCGTCCAGCTTGGCTTCGTAGATAACGCCGCCCGTCGCGCACTCATAAATAACGGTGCCGTTGCCGCAGACCGCGTAGCCCCTGGTTTTGTTCAGCCCCAAAAGCCGCGCGTATTTTTCGATGCCGGAACGCAGCCGCCCCGTATCAATGGCGATAGCGACCCCTTTGGCCGCCGCCTTTTTGAGCGCGGCGCGTGTCCGCAACGAAATGGTCAGGTCGGAACGCAGCAAGGTGTCGTCAAGGTCAAGGGCGATAAGCCGAATGTCGTTCATGGTTAGTCGTCGCCGTCCTTTTCGGTGGCGAACATCGCCGCCGCCTTGATTACATCGTCGGCAACCTTGCCCGCAATGGGGGCGTAGTGGTCGAATTCAAGACTGAACGAGGCGGTGCCGCTGGTTATTGAACGCAGCTCGATGGCGTAGCGCAGCAGTTCCGCGTGGGGAACCTGCGCGCGTATTTCGTCAATGCCGCCGCCGGCGGAATCCTGCCCGAGTATTTTGCCGCGCTTGGCGCTGATGCCGCTCATAATGTCGCCGGTGTATTTTTGGCCGGCAAAAACGGTCAGCTTCATAACCGGCTCCAGCAGCACCGGCGCGGCCTGCTTCATCGCCTCGCGGAATGCGTTGCGGGCGGCCAGCTTGAACGCCAGCTCCGATGAATCAACCGGATGCTCCTTGCCGTCCACAATTTTGGACTCGACATCGACAACGGGGTAGGCGGCGACCGTACCCCGCGCCATGGCCTCGTGGATGCCTTTTTCCACGCCCGGAATATAGCCTTTGGAGACCGCGCCGCCGACAATGGCGTTGACAAACCCGTACTGCCCGCCGCGCGGCAGCGGGCTTATTTCCAGCACAACCTTGCCGTACTGACCGTGGCCGCCGGTCTGCTTTTTGTGCGTGTATTCGGCGGCGGCTTTTTTGGTAATTGTTTCGCGGTAGGCCACGCGGGGAACGCGCGTTTCCAGCTCCAGTTTTTGCGTCTTTTTCGCCGCCTCCAGGATAATGTTCAAGTGCTGCTCGCCCATGCCGGAAATGACCGTTTCTTTTGTTTCGGGATTAAAGGCGCAGCGGAAGGTTTTGTCCTCTTCGGCGCAGCGGACAAAAAAATCGCCGAGTTTGTCGTCGTCTTTTTTCTGCGCGGCGGCAACCGCCAGCGAATAGACCGGCTGCGGCAGTTTAAGCGGCAAAAAAGCGGGCGTTTCGGGGTTCTGGGTAATCGTGTCGTTTGTTTTAAGACTCG
>JAITGR010000051.1 GCA_031280455.1 Spirochaetaceae bacterium | reverse complement strand
GCCGCGGTTATTGGCGGCATCGGCAGCATACCGGGCGCGGTGCTCGGCGGCCTCCTTTTGGGCGTTATCGAAATAATGACGGTCGCGTTCCTCCCCACGCTCACAGGCTACCGCGACGCTTTCGCGTTCATCCTCCTCATCATAGTTCTCATGGTAAAACCAGCCGGCCTTCTGGGGCGGCGCCACATCGAAAAAGTGTAGGGCGGGCGCGTTCTCCCGCTAAAATCAAGGCTTCTTTCCCCAAATTGTAATTTTGGGAAATGTTCGATTGTCCTTCCACACCGGAATAATGCCGGCAAACCCCTGTATGGTGATGAGCGCGAAAACCAGCGGCATGGCGATGATTTCGCCCAGGTAGGCGAGCGGGCTTTTGGGCAGCGTTTTGCCGAACAAAATGCGCGCGCACAGCCCCATGAGCAGCATAACCAGAAGCGCCGCGCCGGAAACCAGCATGAACGCGAGGCGGCGGGTGCAAAACGGCGCGAGGAGCAGGCCGGCCAGTATCGACAACATGAGGTAGCGGTAGCTGAGGCGCGTTCTAAAATCGCGGCTGAACAGCGCGCCGTTACTCCAGCGCAGGATTTGGTTCAAAAACGCTTTCCATGAATGTTCGCTTTCGGTTACAACAAACAAGTCGCGGCGGCAGGCAGCCTGTATGGTGTAGCGCGTTTTCGTGCGAATGTGCGCTATCAGCGAAGCGTCCTCCGTCAGGGAATACGGCACCGAATCGTAGCCGCCCGCTTCGTCCAGCGCGGAACGCCGCAGCATCATGTTGTTGCCAAAGCCGCAAAAACCCGCGCCAAAACCGGTAGTACCGACCATGTACACGCAGCGAACCGCGTGATCTATGCACTGGTAGCGCGCAAGGAACGTGCCGCCGTCACTTTTTTTGAAGACCGGCGCGATGATAATGCCGCAGTTTTCGTCACTCATCAGCTCCCGCATCCCCCGCGCCCAGTTATCCGGCAGCGTGCAGTCGGCATCGGTAAACAGAATAAAGTCGCCTTTTGCACAGGCTATCCCTTTGGAAAGCGCGTACTGCTTGTGGTTGGGGCCGGGGTTTTCCGCCAGCGTAATAATGCGCGCGCCGGCATTTTCCCGCGCAAAAGCCTCCAGCAAAGCGCCGGTCGCATCAGTCGAACGGTCGTCAATAAAAATGTACTCTATATCCGCGTAATTCTGCCGTTTCAGGCTTTCCAGCAAATTACCCAGACGCTCCTGCTCGTTGCGCGCGGGTATAACCAGCGACACCAGCGGCTCGCGCCCGTCCCCGCCGTCCGCCACGGGTGTCCGCGAGCGAACCTGCAGACTTACCCGTTTTTGCCAGCGGCTTTCGTACACCAGCCCGCCTATCAGCATCAGGTGCGTTACGGTCAATACGGCGGCATGTACCGCCGCGGCAAGAATATCTACCGGAATTGTCATGCTGATGCCGCTCTTTCCAGAAACTGCCGCATTAAAAATTCCGTGTCGCGGGGCCCCGGGCAGCCTTCCGGGTGAAACTGGACGGCGCTAAACGGCGCGTTTTTGGCGCGTATACCCTCCACCGTGCCGTCGTTGGCGTTGGTAAACCAGACCTCCCAGTCCGCCGGCAACGTTTCGGCGCGGACCGCATAGCCGTGATTCTGGCTGGTGATGTAACAGCGCCCGCTGCCTTTTTCAATACACGGCTGATTTGCCGAACGGTGCCCGTACGGCAATTTGTACGTATCCGCGCCGGCAGCCAGCGCCATAATCTGCACACCCAGGCAGACCCCAAAAACCGGCTTGCCGCGGGCAAACGCCCTGCGCAGCGCGGCGATAGTCTTGCCGCATGCCTTGGGGTCGCCCGGCCCGTTTGAAAGAAACAAGCCGTCGTACTCCAGGCCGGCAATGTCGTAATCCCAGGGCACCCGGATAAGCTCCGCGCCGCCTGCAAGCAGACAGCGCAGAATATTCGCCTTTACCCCGCAGTCAACCAGCACAATACGCGGCGCCTTCCCGCCGCCTGGGACACGGTAGCGCACCAACTCCGTACAGGAAACTGCGGCAACCTGATGGCTGCCGGCGGCAACCTGATGGCCAGCATCCAGCGTACCGGCAGAAAGCGGCAAGGCGGCATCCGGCGTACCGGCAGCCGCCCCCTCTCCTTCAATAAGAACAGTCCCCCGCATAACACCACGCGAACGCAGCCGCTTTGTAATCGCCCGCGTATCGACACCACACAACGCCGGCACATTGTTTTTTTCAAGCCATGCCGCAAGCGTAAGCCGCGCGTCGTAGTGACTCGGCTGCTCGCAGTTTTCGGCAACAATAAACGCGGCAACATGCGGCCGCTCGGATTCAAAATAAAGCGGCAGCCGGTTTTCGTCAAAAAACGCCCCGCCGTCTGGTTTTGCCGGAATACCATAATTCCCCACCAGCGGGTACGTGGCAACAAGAATCTGCCCGTAAAAACTCGGGTCAGTCAACGCCTGCGGATAGCCGGTCATACCAGTTGTAAACACAACCTCGCCGCACACCGGACGAGCCTTGCCAAAAGAAAACCCCGCAAACTCCGATCCATCTTCCAAAATAAGTTTAGCCTTAATCGCATCCATACCAATTACCATGAGTATACCCATTCTACCCCGCCGGCCTCAAGCCAGGGGTGCGCCGAGCATTGCGCCTGCTTGCCGCATGGCGGGGGTTGTGGTATACTGCCCAAAACGTTATGAGTATTCGCCTAAAAATCATTTTTGTTGTGCTGCCGCTTATTGTGGCAAGCCTTGTGTTCGCCGAGGGTATTACCTGGTTTAGCGTAACGCGCGATATAAGCCGTATGGCGGAGGAAGCGCTCGACTTTAAGTTGTACGAGCTGGAAAATTATGCCGAAAATCAGTGGTCGCTGCTGGTCGAAAACGGCTACGCCGATAACGAAAACATGATTGCCGCGGCCAAAAGCGCGGTGGAAACGTACGCCGCGACGCTTGCGATAAATCCAACCGAGGACATTTTCGCGCTCGATAAGACGGGCGCTATGGTCATGCAAAGCGGCGAGCTTGCCGGTACGGGCGAAGAGTGCGCGGCGCTGCTTGCTCTGGCGGAG
>JAITGR010000046.1 GCA_031280455.1 Spirochaetaceae bacterium | reverse complement strand
CACGGTGTGGAGCGTCTCGCTTAACCCGGAAAAATACAATACGTCCGCGGCTGACCTGCAAGGCGTGCGCGTTACCCTCACAGACCACACGCTGGGAGAGGTTTCGGAGTTTTTTGAAGGCTGCGGCAAGCATTTTTACATCAACCACGGCAATTACGGCGTGAACAACGCCATTATTTTTAGGCCCGACTATGCCATCTACCCCGCGGACGGCCATTACACAGTCGTGATTACAGGACTGCGCCCCAAAGGGGACAACCCCGCGACAATTCAGTACAGCGTCCGGTTTTTCAGCCTGCCATAAGAAAGCAATGATTAAATGAGAATTGAGCCTGTTGCAAAAGTCGGTTGCTTTTGCACGACTGTTGTTTTTTTCAACAAGAAGTAACGGCATCCGCACTTTTTTCTGAAATATAGTATATTGAAAGCGTGAGACCGTACCGCACTATCGTTTTTGCCGTCTGCTGTTGCGCGCTTTTGCTTCCGGCAGTTCCCGCTCCGGCGCAGGACGCGGAAACCCCGCCGGCGAGCGCTGCGGAAAGCGCAGGGGGCGGCCAAGACGGCGGCAGTCCGGCGCAGAAAGCCGCCGCCGCGCCACAGGAACCTCCCCCGCCAGTGCCGGACTGGATTATCAGCGTAAGCGCCGCAACGGTTTTTTTTAACGAGGACGGCGGCATACAGACTGCGCCCGCGCCGGTTATCGGTATGCCGTGCTTCAGCTTTGACTGGATGCTTATGAAAAAGGGACGGGTCAACCTCGCCCTGGAGGCCGGTCTGGGCGTGTACTGGGCCTACTACCTCCTGCATAACGGCAGGCCGTATCCGGCGGAGATTGAAAACCGCCAAAGTTTTGTTTTGGGCTTTATCCCCGGCGTCCAGGCCAAACTAATCATCCCGCTGGCAAAATTTATGCTGCACACCAGCCTGGGCTTTACGGCGGATATGCGCGTGGTAAGCGAAGCGCCGGGCCTGGGCGAGCCGGAAATACCGGAGGCGCGCGAGCAAACCGGCGCAATTCGCGATTATTTTTGGGAGAACGCGCGCTTTTTGTACCCTTCGTTTGAACTCGGCTTTGACTACCCCATTGTTAAAAACTGGCGGCTTGGTCTGCGCGTGGTCGTGTACTGCCCGCTCGTGCAGATGCTGCGGAATGAAACAGCCGGTTTTGAGGCTTGGCGTTTTGGCGCGGCCTTGTCTGTTTCCCGCCATCTGCAAAAAAAAGAAAAGCCGGAAACGAAAAAGCCGGAAACGAAAAAAACGGTGCAAAGACAGGCGAATCCGCCGCCGCCGGTACAAGGCGGCTGGCTGCCGTACTACTAAAAATCACAAGCCGCCGCGCGCGTACAAGCAAAAGAAGGCGTGCTGTTGTATCTCCCTGATAAGGAGAATACAATGAAAAAATACGTCTTTTTAACGGTAACGGTAAGTTTTTTCCCCTTGCTCTGTTCCTGCTTTGGCAGTTGCGGCATCTACCCGGGAGAGGATGAACTCGGCAAAGACAAGACAATCAGCATTATGTCGTGGAACGTGCAGGCGCTTTTTGACGGGAACGACGACGGCATTGAATACGACGAATACCGCGCGAGCGGCGGCTGGAACGCGGAAAAATACCAGGCACGCCTTGCGTCCGTTGCGGGCGCGCTTGCCGCCACCGGCGAAAACGGGCCGGATGTCGTGGTACTGCTCGAACTGGAAAACGCGGGCGTTCTGGAAAATCTGGGCGGCGGCGGCCAGAAAATGCGCGGCTACCCCTACCGGTATTTCGCGGGCAACAAAGGCTACAGCCTGGGCGTCGGCGTTATGAGCCGCTTCAAAATTACCAAACACATAGCCCATTCCAGCAACCGCGGCGGCGAGCGTATCCCCCGCCCCGTCGCCGAAATCTGGCTGGAGCCCGGCGAAAAACCAATCGTGCTCTTTATCTGCCATTGGAAGTCAAAACTCGGCGGCGATGAAGCAACCGAAAACTTGCGGCGCGAAGCGGCAAAACTCATTCTGCGGCGCACCGAAGAAATACACGCTGAATATCCCCGCATACCGGTACTCGTGGCCGGCGACCTTAACGAAAACCACGATGAATTTTACCGCAGAGAAGGCGAGGCAGTCTGCGCGATAATGCCGGACGACCCGGACGCTTCAAAACGCGCCGGTTTTTTGTTCGAGGAATACCTTATCGACAATTCCGGCGATTCTGAGGAGGATATGGCGTTAAGCGGCTGGGACAATGAGGTAGGCGGCTGCAACATGGTGTTTGTTGAAGAGAGCCCAGGCGATTTTCTGGTTATAAGCGAAGAAAAACCGCCGAAATCGGCGTACTTTCCGTTTGCCCGCACGGTTTTTTACAGCCCCTGGAGTACCGAAATAGACAACGGCTCGTATTATTACCAGGGAACATGGGAAACAATCGACCATTTTTTACTTTCGCAGGAATTCTGGCTTCAGAATAACTGGAACTTCAAAAATGCCGCCGCCCTGAACGTGGAGCCTTTTGTCAACTCGAAAGGCGAGCCGGCTTCGTACAACCCCAGAACGGGATCCGGCATCAGCGACCACCTTCCGCTGCTGTTGCTTTTGACATTCGCCGGAAACTGATTTCAGCCTGACGTTGGCGGATTTTGGGCTTAAAAAAAGCACCG
This sequence comes from Spirochaetaceae bacterium, assembly GCA_031280455.1. The sequence goes on along the minus strand of JAITGR010000046.1, from coordinate 4,734 downwards.
AATCTGCCGACAATAGGGTAATGCGTCTGCTTAAATATATTACCCCGCTCTGGCTGGCCGTTATTTTTTACGCCGCCGCCGCCGCGATAGCGGGGCCTTCCGGCCTTAGCGCGTACAAACAGCTCGAGGCCGAAAGAGCAAAACAACTCGAAAACATTCACCTTTTACAGCAGACAGCCCTTCAGCTTGAAGGGCTAAAGTCGGCGCTCGCGTACGACGAAGACACAATTTCCATGTACGCCCGCAATCTGGGCTACGGCGGCAGCGAAGAGCGCTTTGTACGGATTGTCGGCCTGGGCGCGAATCTTTCAAACCCGGAAATGATTGCCGGCGAAGTATACATTTATGACGAGCCGTTCTATAAAGACGACAAAACGCTGCGTGTTATAGCGCTCGTTATTGGCCTGTTTTCGCTGTTTATCATGGCGCTGGTGGATGTATTGTTGTTTATCAAAAATTTATAGCGCCGCGCCCGCCGCAGACGGGTGCTACAGTGGCCGAGACGTGTCCCGAAACATCCGGTAGTCAAGCGCGGGGAAAACCGGCGTGTTTTTTTCGAGCGTTGTCAGCAGCTTTGTGCTGAGGCAGTCGCCGCCCAAGGCTTCGTACAGCGTTGTAAAATTACGCAAGTGGCTGATGATGCGCTCCTCGTTGGAAACGGCGCCGGCGTCGTGGCGTGTTTCAAAGCGCGCGAAATCGGAGTTTTGCGCGAGCAGCAGTTCCCGCGCCGCCTGATTCAGCGAGCGTTCGCGCATCCCCTTGTCTTCGATGCGGCGCGCGAGCGCTATCATGCGTTCTGTCGCGTGAAAAATATGCCGGTATATCCAATCGTTGTGTTTGTTGAGGAACGCCTCACCGTAGCCGTTGGCGGCCTGGGACGAAAAGCCTGGCCGCACGGTTTGGAACGCGCGGGAATCTTCGCGGCATAAGTATTCCGAAGGCGTGGCAAAGCCGAAGCTGGTTTCGGTTTCGCCCGCCCGAAAAAGCTGCTCCAGAAAGACAAAGCCTTCCCGCCAGAATTTCCCCAGATTGTCGGCGTTCCAGGCGCACAAACTTACCGCCGCGCCGCGGGTAAGGCTGCGTGCTTTTGCCAGTGCCGCCGCGCGCGTTTTTAGAAAAGCGCGCGCGTGGTTTTCCGCGCAGGCGTGTGCCGCGCGTATGTCGTACACATGGTCTTTATCGCCGATGCCAAGATAGCTGTAGCCGGTCATGCAGCGCCCGCCTTCCGCGGACAGAAAATCTTTTACGGCGCCGGCGTCAAGTTTGTAGCCGATGTCCTCGGAATAGTCGCAGTAGGTACCGTCGCGCCCTGCCGCGTCCGGGCCGCCTTCGATTTCTTTGTGCGCGTAGTGGTCGCGGACGAGCAGGAAAATGCCGGCAGGCGTGCGCAGCGGCCGGAAGCTGCCGGAAGCAGCCGGCGGAGCGGCGAGCGCCGCCGTATGCGCGCTTATAATCGTGTAGTGAAACCCGTACGCGGCAAGCGTTTTATCAAACTGTTCGTACCAGCCAAGTTCGGGCGGCCAAAAGCCGGCTGGACTTCCGCCGAACAGCCGGTCGTACTCGCCCAGCGCGGTTTCAATCTGCGCCTGCACATTTCCGGGATACGCGGAATAGAACGGGAGGAAACAATGCGTTGCCGCCGTCGAGAGTATTTCGAGCCGTCCTTTTTTACGCCAGAGATTGAACGCGGCGCATATATTTTTTTCGTACTTTTCGATAAAAAGAAGGCGCCGTTCAACAAAAGTGTCGTGGTAGTGTTGCGCCAGCGACCAGAGCGCGTCGTTGTGCTTGTTTTTGGTGCGCTCCAGTTCCTGCCGGCCAAAAGCAATCTGCGCGTCAATGTAGCGCAGGTATTTTTCGATGAGCGCGCCGTCGTCCAGCATGGCGGCCAAAGTCGGCGAAAGCGCGATGGCGAGGCGGAAGGGAACGCAGTCCGCGTCCAGGCGTTCAAGCATCTGGAGCAGGGGAATGTAGGTAAACGAAATTGACTGAAAAAGCTGCGTTTCGTCCGCGTGCGTCAGCGTGTCGTGGTAACGTATATACGGAAGATGACAGGCGAGTACAATGGAAAGAGTGTTTTTCGACGACATACCGGCTCCTCCAACACGCGCCGTACGCGCTCATTCACTAAAAAATGCAAACTTCTTTGCCGCTTTAGGGCCGGTCGGCTTACTCAACGGCTTTCGACATTCACGCGGAACGGCACCTGATGCCGCCTGCTTTCGGTATTTTTTAATACGTCAAAGTCGTGTATTCCCGAAAGGAGCCACAACTCGTCCTTGTGCGTTCCGGCGTCCGCCAGATGCAGGATATTCGGCATGGCGAACATGGCGCTTGTCGCCAGGGTGATTTCGCTGTTGTTTGCGCGCGCGCACAACGCGACCCTGAACGTGCCGCCTTTCGGTGCGAAATGCAGATACCAGGCCGTATCATCGGTGTTTACGGAAATGGTATAAGTGTCCGTAAAGTTTTTTTTCTCTGGCCGCCACTGCGCTATTTTAAGATAGTATCCCTCAAACGCCGCGCCGGCTTCCATGTTTTTTTTGACGCCGGCAAGCAGCTCCCAAAAGACGAACACCCACAGCGGGTCGCGGACTATCGCGTAAATGACGCTGGCGTTGTAGTGTTCCGGCAGACGGGTGAGCGGTTTTGTAACACGTTTGGGCGTTTTAGCCGGTTTGCGCGAACGCTTTTTACGCACAACAGGCGGCGCGGCGGGGAGGGGGGCTTGTTCGCTGCTTTCGTCAAGCGCGAGCTCTAAAAGTTCGTCCAGGATGGCGTTCCGGTTAAGCGCGGCGGCTATCCCGAGTCCCAGACGGCAGGCAAGCGCCGCCAACTCGCTTGTTGACAATGCTTCAAGCTCGCTCCTGCGAAGTTCCATGGCCGCTACCTCTTGCGAAACACTTTTTGTTTGAACAAAATAAGATAATCAATAAAAGACAGGTACGACAGCACCAGGCAGAGGTAAAACAGAACAGTAAGCACCGTGCGCGGCGCTACAAGCGCTTGGTCGAGCAGGCCGGCCTGCCAGGTTATCTGCAGCAAAAGGGCGTAAAAGCCGCAAATAATGTACACAACGGTTTTTAGCTTGCCCCCGCCGCGCGCCGCGACAGCAAAGCCATTTTTAATGGAAATCATGCGCAAAAACATTTGGGCGAACTCTCGCCAGAATATCAGCATGAACACGGCCGGCGGCATCAGGTTATTCGAGGTAAAACAGAAAAATGTTGTAATATGCAGAAGCGCGTCCGCGAAGGGGTCGAACAGTTTGCCTGTGTCGCTCACCTCGCCCCGCTTGCGCGCAAAATAGCCGTCGAAAAAATCCGTCAACTCCGCGCACGCAAGGGCGGCGACGAGAAATACTAAAATGTACAGCGAAAGACGCTCATCCCGAGGGTTGAAAAAGAGCGAAAGCTGGTACAGCACAAAAAAAACCGGCGCAAACAATGTCCGCGCTAAAGTAAATTTATCCGCAAGTCTCACAGGTCAAGCGTACTTTGTTTTCTATTTTGTGTCTAGGCCCGCTTTAGTGGCAATTAATGTCGGTACAGCCTGAGGCGGCGGGGGGCGGGGAGACCGCCATGTTCAAAAACGGCACGGAGGCCGTTTTTGAACAGCGCAAAGGATAGAAGCGGAAATACTTTTTGCGCAGCAAAAAGATTGGAGCGGATAGCCTGGTTTCTTGCGCGCAGCGCAAGAAATGCGCCCAAATTCTGACAGATGGCCATAGGCTCTTGCTTTTCGCGCGAAAAAGGCCTACTGTATCTGTATGTACGAATTTAAAACAAACGGCGTGTGCGCCACTCGTATCTTGTTTGATATAGAGGATAATAAAATACATAATGTGCAATTTGAAAATGGCTGTAATGGTAATCTGAAGGCGATTGGGTCGCTTGTTGAGGGTATGGACGCGAATGATGTTGTCCAGAAGCTCAAAGATATTCAGTGTGGCTTTAAGCGTTCTTCGTGTGGCGACCAACTGGCGCGCGCGATTGCTGCCGCGCTGGAACAGAAACCGGCGGCGGTGTAGGGGCGGGCGGCTGGTGTTGTGATTCCGCCTTTTTTGCGGCGTATGGCGCTTATTGCCGGCGAGGACGGTGTTGCGGCGTTTGCGCGGTCGCGGGTGCTGGTCTTCGGACTGGGGGGGGTCGGCGGCTGGTGTGCCGAGGCGCTCGCCCGCAGCGGTATTGGTTCGCTAACGTTGGTGGATTCCGACCGTATCTGTGTTACCAACATTAACCGGCAGGTTCAGGCAACGGCGGCAAATGTGGGGGAGGACAAGGCCGGCGCGCTGCGCAGCCGCATTCTTTCCATAAATCCTGCCGCGCAGGTGGACGCTGTCTGCCGCGTGTTCTCTAAAGAAACTGCCGCCTCCTTTCCGTTTGTCGAGTGCGACTACGTTGTCGACGCGATTGACAGTGTGAGCTGCAAACTCGACCTTATTGAAAAATGTGCCGAGGCAGGGGTGCCGGTTTTTTCGTCGATGGGTATGGCGCAGAAGTTCGATCCCGCGCGTATAAAAATTGCCAGTATCTGGGATACAGAGGGTTGCCCGCTGGCCCGGCTGGTGCGGCAGGGTTTGCGTAAGCGCGGTTTTTGCGGTGATTTTACTGCTGTCTATAGTGCCGAGCGCCAAATCCGGCGGGTCTGCACCGCCGCCGAATGTACGGCGGCTAATTGTCTGTGTCCCAAGCCGGCGGCCGGGGGCCCCGACTGGTGTTCTACAAAAAAAGT
>JAITGR010000170.1 GCA_031280455.1 Spirochaetaceae bacterium | reverse complement strand
AGCCATTCTATGTTTTTAAGCGCGAAAAAAACCGCGCCAAATGCCGCAAGCGGCAGAATTTGCAGGAGGCGGTTTTTGCGTAAAAGGTAAAAAAGCAGGGCTATAACCACCCACAACAGACTGCCTTCGACCATCATTACATTGGGTACCAGCTTAAAAAGCACCAGGCTTGCCCAGCGCGGCAGGCTGGCGCCGTTTGCCGAAAGCAGCATCACGGTTACAAGGCCGTATGCCGCCGGAATCAGCATAAAAAAGAACGCCAGCGCCGAGATTCCGGCGCGGCGGGTTTGTATGCCGCGCCTGAACATATCCGCAAACAGCATATATAGCGCGGCGAAAAACAGGGAGCCGAATATGCTGAATATCAGTATGACATTTTCGTTTGGCAGGGCGCTGCCCAGCAAAAATGAAACGACGTTCATTATTTCGTAGCCTGCAAGGAGCTGCAGTATATAGCGTTTGCGGCTGCGCGTGTGCGCAAAACCTTCGGCGCACATAAAAAGAAACAGGGGCGCTACAGGCCGTCCAATCCAGTGAAACCACTGCGGTATGCCCTGTGTTTGAAACATGTAATATACATGGTCAAAGACCATCATAACCACGCCGGTTATTTTTATATGCGTTGCCGAAAGCCCGCCTGTTATGCCAAAACAATCTTTTGGCCGGGTCATCGCGTTTTCTGTCATGGTATCCTCCGGTATGCGTAAAAAGAACGCACCATACTTTTATACGGTAGCGCGCCGGGCGGCGGAGGTCAATGCGTTTATGCGAATTTCATTTTTCTGTCAAAATCAAAGCTGCTGTCCCAAAATCGCAATTTTGGGACAGGCTCAAATGACGCACGGGTTTGGGGCGCGCGCCGTTTAAGGTGCCGCTGATTAAATCGAATCTAATCCGCGTTACCCTATTAGTATTTCTTGAACACGACAACACCGTTGTGGCCGCCGAAGCCCAGATTGCCGGACATCGCCGTGTTGATGACGCCGTTCTGCGCGGTCTTCGGCACATAGTCCAAATCACATTCGGGGTCGGGGGCGTCCAGGTTGATGGTCGGCGGGTAGAAGCCGTTTTGTATGGCCAGTATGCAGGCTATCGCTTCGAGCGCGCCGGCACCGGCGACACAGTGGCCGGTCATGCTTTTGGTGCTGGAAACTTTTACGTCCCGCGCGTGCGCGCCGAGTGCCAGTTTGAGCGCTTTGGTTTCGGTAATGTCGTTGATGGTGGTCGAGGTGCCGTGCGCGTTGTAGTAATCGACATCGCGCGGGGCGAGGCCGGCGTCTTTGAGCGCCAGCGTGATTGCCCGCGCCATGCCTTCGCCGCTGGGGTCAGGCGAGGTGATGTGGTAAGCGTCCGCTGTCGCGCCGTATGCGGCGAACTCAGCCAGCACTTTCGCGCCGCGCGCTTTGGCGTGTGCTTCGGTTTCCAGAATGAGTACGCCGGCACCTTCGCCCAGGACAAAGCCGTCGCGGTCTTTGTCGAACGGGCGGCTTGCTTTTTCGGGTTCGCTGTTGCGGGTGGACAGGGTTTTGAGCATGGAAAAGCCGCCTATGGCGAAGGGGACTATGCAGGCTTCCGTGCCGCCGGCGATTACAAGGTCGGCGCGGCCCGCCTGCAAAAGGTCGAAGGCCTGGCCGAGCGCGTCGACACCGGAGGCGCAGGCAGTAACCTGGGTGTACGCCGGGCCTTTGGTCCGGTAAATCATTGATATGTTGCCGGCGGCTTCGTTTGCTATCATCAGCGGGACGGTGAGCGGAAGCATACGGTCGGGGCCGGCATCGAATAGTTTTTTGAAAGATTCGCTGACGATTTCAAAGCCGCCTATACCGTTCCCTATGACGACGGCCGTCCGCTCGCTGTCGCAGGGGAGCGGGCCGCTGGTTCCGGCTTCGCACAAGCCGGCCTGCTGAAGCGCCTGCGCCGCCGCGGCGACGGCGAACTGGGTAAAGCGCGCCATTTTCCGCGCTTCTTTTTTATCAATCCACAGGGAGCTGTCGAAATTTTTTACTTCCGCGGCTATTTTTACCTGAAACGCGCTGGTGTCAAAGGCGCTGATTGCGCCAACGCCGCTTTTTCCCGCCCGCAGTCCCGCGCACAATTCTTCAACGGTATTGCCAATGGGCGAAACGGCACCCATGCCGGTAACGACTATTTTCTTGTTCATATACTCTGTTCTCCGCGTTTGCCTTCCGGCCTATTTTTACACAATCCCGAAAAGTGTCAAACTTGTCCCCTACTATACAAGACACGCGCGCCGGACGTCAAGGCATCTCGGGCATCACGGCAGGCAGGTAAAAAATTTGGGCGCATGCCCACCGGCGCCAGCGCCGGTGGGCACCGCGCTTTCCGTTCCAATCTTTTGCCTCCGGCAAAAAGTATTTCCACTGCAATCGCTTGCGCTGCCGAAAATCCGCATCCATGCGGATTTTCGGCATGGAGTTTGGCGAAGCCAAACTCCACACTTGGTAACCAGCCGCCATCCTTGGCGGCCATCCATGGCGTTTGGGTTAGCGTTTAGTTTACGCAAAGCGTAAACTAAACCAAGGCCGCTTTGCGGCCTTGCCTACTCCCAGCGGCTTTCCATGCCGCCCATCCATGCGGATTTTCGGCTTAGCCGTTTGCGTGTGTTCAAAATCCGGCGGAATTATCGAAAGGCTGGTAAAGAAAGATTGACCCTGGGCGGAATCGAACTGCCAACACCCGCCTTAGGAGGGCGGTGCTCTATCCATTGAGCTACAGGGCCATGTTGCCATCGGCAACAAAATCAATGTAGCACATATCATTTCATTGGTAAAGACTTTGGTCTTCTCGTGGACAGACTGCGCTGGAGGAACACAAACCTGCCATTTTCTGGTCCGTAGGCCGCTGTCGCACAAAACGCGGAAAGGACACGGAATTGAGGTCTCTTTCCGCGTGATTTCCGTGCCTTCCGTGGTTTAATTCTGATTTAATCAGCGTTGCATTAGAGCTGTTCTGAAACTTCAGTTTTAGAACAGCTTCCGCTTAAAAATGCATGTTTCGTCGGACTTTAGTCCCAGGCTTTAGCCTGAGAAACTGCAAGACTTGTTCCGAAACCAACCGGGTTTTGGAACAAGCCTATTAACGGATGTAGGGGTGGAATAGCCAGACGCCTTTGGCGCAGCGCAGCCACCCCTCGGGGCAAAAGTAGTTGGCGGTATGTTCAAAATAGGCGAGCGAAACTTTTTCGCCGGCTTTCCATGCTTCCGGCGCGGAAAACGGCGACACACCAAACCAGGGGCCGTCCGCAGGCAGCGGTACGCTTATGGCCCCGAATGTTTTTGCCGGCTTTAATCTGCTGGCGCTAAAGCCAGACGCGGCTGTTTTCTGCGCCACCGCGTCCCAGTCAACGCTCCAGGGGTTTAACCGCACGGCGGTGTCCAGTTTTTCTTCCAAAAATAACGCGCGGAACCGCTTCCAGTCAAAATTCCGCGGCAGCCGCTTTTCGCTGTCCAGTGCGGCCAGCCGCTGATAAAAGTACGCCTCTACGCCGCCCAGCCACGACAACGTAATGGTGCCGCCGGCAATATCCAGCGGCAGTATCGCGCCGGCGGCACGAAATACCCCGGGGCGTACGCCTTTATCCGGCCAGTACGGCCAGGCGCGGACAGGATTTGCCGCCGTTAGCAGCGGCGCAATAGCAAACCCGTCCAGACTCGCCGCCTCCGCACCCTGCGCCGCGCCCCATTCGTCCGTCCATTCCAACCGCCAGCACGGCTCGCCCAGGGTCTGCGCCCAGATTTCCGGCAGCGGCGGCGCCTTGAGCGCGTAACTACCGCCGCAAATATCCTGGCCGCACGAGATCGCCACCGCACAAAGAACACCAACAAGCACACCGCCGGCACCCAAACGGCGCAGGCAAAACATTCGGGGAAAAAAAGATGTTTTCATACCCAACGTACTCCCCCCCGGCGTTTTTCCGCTTTAGGGAAGCAATAATTAAATGCCAACGAGCATTTAATCATTGCTTCTTACCCGTAATTGCGTAATGAAATGAGCAATTACAAAGGGCAATGCTGATTAGATTCGATTTAATCAGCGTTGCCTTAGCCGGCAGGGGATAAATTGAGGAATTCGCGCGCCGCCCTCGCCCGCCTCCGGTGCCGCCGCGTTGACTGACGCGCTTTTTTTTGGTACTCTCTTGCTATGGCGGATAAACCTCTTTACGCACGTGGTGAACTTGATGCTGTAAAAAAGCGTTTAGGACCAATTTCTGATGATGAAGCCCGCAAGATGCAGGCGATACTCGGCGGTGAGGTTGGCAAGGAGCGCTCCAGCGTGGACGAGCAGCCGCGCCCAGCCAAGCGCCAGGACGCAGGCGGGCGCAAGCCGGCGCGCATTGTGGAAGCGCTGGACACCAGCCCGCAGCGGGAAGGGGATCATGCCGGAGGGCATGGCAGAAAAGTGGCGCTGGAACGGCCGGCGTTCTCCGACCGTATAAAAATGGACGTGCTGTGCGGTGACCACGAGTTCAGCATAAAAACCTGGCTGCAGGTACTTATTTCGCGGTTTTCGTTTCTTAGACCGCCGCCGGACCGCGTTTCGGCATACTTTGTGCGGCGCGTGCTGGTTGATTACTGCAACAATCTGGACTACCTGGTCAACGAAACACGTATGCTGTTTCCCAGAAACAAGCAGGCACTGTCCGAAAAAGTAAAATCTATATCTTCATTTTCGTTCACGGTGCTGGACACCATCCGGCGCTGGAATATCGAAGCCATCCATTCCGAAAAAAACAAACTGCTGCGACATGCGGGCAATGCGTATGTTTCGGATTTTAGCCTGCTCTTGTATCATGTTTACCGGCCTATATACATGCTTGAATGTCTGGAAGTAAATCCGCATATAGAAACAGTATACAATACTTTGTACAGAATTCTTTTTCTGGAAAACGCCAGCACAGAAACCGAAAAAAAGAAACACTTGATTGGCAAAGTGATTAGTTCGTTTATGTTTGTATGCAAAGATGTCCGCCGCCGGCTGTATCCGTTATTTCTAAAAACAGTTTCTTCAAAATTTTACTATTACGATGATTTTTTTATTGAGTGTGAAGAAAATATAGAAAGTTTTTTGGGTGTTTCAAAAGTTGACCGCATTATGCCGCCGGCTGATATTATTGCCGGTGATATTTTTTCGCAGGAAAATCCGGAAGTTTCAGAGGAGATCGCGGACGCCGGCGAAGTGAACGCGCTGCTTGACGCAGAGGCGGGGAGCGCGCCCGGATTTTCCGAAACTGAACAGAAAGCGTTCGACAAAGGCCTCGACATCCTTAATTCGCTGTTTCCGCGCGCGGGTTTTTTGTCCATTTACGAGTTCCCCGATTTTTACCCGTATTTTGCCGATGTAAAGTCGCTGCCAAAGGGCGCGGAGCTCATCGCGCCGGAAGACCCGTGCGCGCTGGTGCTGATTCTTTCCAGCATTATTGAAGAGCTGCTGTACGGTTTTAGAAAAATCCGCTTTACGGCGATTGGCGGTGATGCCGGGCGCGGCAGCGGCGACGAGGCTAATGTTTCGTTTGACAGTCTGCTTGATAATTGGCAGAAAATAACCAACGAAAGTTTTGAGCGTCAGTATATTCCGCGTATTCAGGAATGTACACAACTTTTTCAGCACGCGACAAGCCAGAAAAAAGGCAGCCCGTACGCACTTAAACTGCGCTCGGCTATTCACTGGACGCGCAAGTATTTTTTCTTTCCGTATTATGTTTACAAAGACAATACACCGCCGCCGTTCAAAAAAAGTGATATTACGGCGCTGTATCCATTTGTGCGCCAGATTCGCAAGAGTCTTTCCCTCTTGGCGACGGAAATTGGCAAGGCGCAAAAAACGGGGGGGCGGGAGAAATTGGCGATGGTCGAGGGGATTGAAAATCCCTGGGATTCGTATCTTTTTCAGATTGAAAATCCGCTTTCCAAACGGCTTAACGCGCTGCTCGCCAAAAACCAGCGCGATAATGTGTCGCTGATTTTTTTTACGCTCGCTATTGTTACGGTGCTGGACGACATTATGAATGACGAGCGTAGTTTTGTATACGCAAATGATGTACCTAAATTGTTTAGAACCGGCGAGGACGGGGAAACGCCGGTCCTGTGGGTAGCCAAGGCGCAGGATACGTTTCAGATGTTCAAAGAATCTTCTATGGCGCGGCAGCAAAAATAATGGCTGCGGCGCAGAGCGGCGGCTGTACTCCGCCGTGTCCGTACTTTGGCAGGTGCGGCGGTTGTTCGCTCCAGGATGTGCCGTACGAACGGCAGCTTGCCGAAAAAGCCGCGCGGCTGCGGGCGCTGCTGGAAGGCGCGCTTGGCCATGCAACGCCGCTGCCGCCGCTTGCCGTGTTTCCGTCATCTCCGTACGAATACCGCTCACGGCTCGAGCTGCACCGGCTGCCGCCTGCTCCGCCTGAGCCGCGCCGTGTTAAAAAACTTGCCGTTACCAAACAGTCCGCGCCGCGGGCGGGTTTTTGCGCGAAGCGCAGCGGCGAGCTTGTGCCGGTTGACGACTGTCCGGTGGCGTGCGCGGCGCTGCGTGCCGCCTTGCGGGAGGGGCGGCTCGGCGCGCCGGTTCACAAAGACCGCTGGGCGGTTTTTGCCAAAGACGGAGAGTTGTTTTGCGAGGGTGGCAGGGCGCGGGGGAAGATCCGGCTGCTGGACAAAACGCTGACTATCGATGCCGGCGTGTTTTTTCAGAGTAATCTTGGTTTGCTGGAGGCGCTGCTGGGGGAGTTTGCCGCCGTAATGCGCCGGCTGCCGCCCGAAGGGGCGGCCTGGGATTTGTACTGCGGGGTGGGTGTGTTCGCGCTGTTTTTGCGGGAGCATTTTCCGCGTCTGGTGCTTATGGAAGCTGACAAAACCGCTCTGGCGCTTGCCCGCGAGAATTTGGGGGTCTGGGGGGAAACGAACGCGGCTTTTTACGCCGCCTCTGACGCGGCGTGGGGCAGGCGTATGTGTGCCCGCGCGGGGCTTGAACGGCCGGCTTTTGTGTGCGCCGACCCGCCGCGCGAGGGGCTTGCGCCGGACTTGCTGCGCTGCATTCTGGAAAATCCGCCGCGGCTTTTTGCGTATATTTCCTGCAATCCGCGCTCGCTTGCGCGCGACTGTGCCGAGTTGTGTGCCGGTGGTTTTGTGCCGCAATCATTCAGTTTTTACGACTTCTACCCGCAGACGGCGCACATAGAAAGTCTTGTGGTTTTTTCCTCGCCATAATTCCGCCACATTTTTTGGGTATGCCAGTTGTACTGGCTCCGGGCACTGCCCCACTGTCAACAACGTACGGCGAAACGGCGGGGGCGTTGCGGGGGCAGAGCCTCCCGCACGG
>JAITGR010000226.1 GCA_031280455.1 Spirochaetaceae bacterium | reverse complement strand
TGTAATTTTTCATAGTAAGTGCTCTCCTCTCATTTTTTGGCGCTTTTTTAGTGGCCGCCTTTCTACAATTACCAATGTACCACTTTTTGTGAAAAATGTCAAATCCTGATTTCGGGGGTCGGGTTTCGGGTTTCGGGGGGTGGGCGAAAGCGTGGTGCGAGGCTGGCGCGCTGGTTTGCGTCGATTTTTCGGCGAAAAGACCGGCAACCGGCAACTATCCGGCGGAAAGCTGCTGCAGACGGGCGGTCTTTGCGTAGTAGCCGCCGGCGTTAAGCAAGGCTGCCGGCGGGCCGAATTCGGTAAGTGCGCCGCCGTCCAGCACGGCCACAAAATCCGCGCTGCGGAACGCGGAAACGCGGTGAGAGACAATAATAGTCGTTTTCCCGTCGCGCGCTTCGGCCAGCCGCGTTAAAATACGCCGTTCAGTTTCCGCGTCAACCGCGCTCAACGCATCGTCTAAAATAAGAATTTCAGGCTCGACCAGCGCGGCGCGGGCGATAGACAAGCGCTGTTTTTGCCCGCCGGAAAGCACCACCCCCCGCTCGCCAATCTGCGTATCCGCGCCGGCGGGCAGCTCCGCCATATCGCCCGAAAGCGCCGAGATCTCTATCATGCGCGCGGCCAGCGCCTCGCCCTCGTCCGCGTTGCCGGTAAACCCGTAGCGAATGTTGGCGCGCACCGAGTCGGAAAAAAGATAGCTGTCCTGCGGACTTACGCCAAAAAGCGCGCGCAAGTCTTTGAGCGGAATATCGCGCACATCGGCGCCGTGTACAAAAACCGCCCCGCGCGGCGCTTCGACAAGTCGTGTAAACAATTTTATCAACGTTGATTTGCCGCTGCCGGTACGCCCCATAATGCCAAGCCAGGCACCGCGCGGCAGACTAAAGCGAATGTCCTTCAACACAGCGTCCACGTCCGCGTTCGCGGCCGCGTCCGCGGCAGCATCCGCGTCTGTATATGCAAACGATACACCGCGCAATTCAATCGCCGGCACATCCGGCGTGTTCATGTACGGCCAGCCAGGCGGCGGCGCGGCGGCCTCGCTTTGGATACGCGGCGCTGTTTGTAAAATTTCCTGTATACGTTTAAGAGCGGCATGTCCGCGCTGAATCATGTTTACCGTAAAACCCGCGCCAAAAACCGGCCATATCAACATTTGTATATAACTGAACAGCGCGACAAAATCGCCCGGGCTCATCGTTCCCAGAATAACGCGCCTGCCGCCGGCAAACACAACAATAAGACCGGTAATGCCGGAGAAAAACGTAATGAGCGGGAAAAAAAAGCCGTGGACTTTTACCACGCCAATATTCGCCGCCGCGTACGTGTCGTTGATACCGGCAAACTTTTTGGTAAAAAAGTTTTCTTTTACAAACGATTTTATAACGCGGCTGCCGGCAAAACTTTCCTGGACAGCGCCGGACATGGCAGAATACGCCGCCTGCGCCTTTACAAAACGCGGGCCTATCATTTTGCCAAACAGAATAATAAGGCCGGTAATAAGCGGAAGCGGCATCACCGCCAGCGCCGCGGTAGATCCGTTCTGTATAAAAATGGTAACCAGAATAGCGGATGCCATAATCGTGCCGTCAACCAGCCCCACCAGCCCCCAGCCGACAGCAAGGCGCACCGCCCCCGTATCGTTGGTTATGCGCGCCATAAGGTCGCCGGTTTTGTAGCGCTGGAAAAAGTCCCCCGAAAGCGTAAGGAGGTGCGAAAACAGCCGCTCGCGCAGCAGCGCCTCAATACGGCGCGATGAGCCGTGGATAAAGTAACGCCACAAAAACCGGCCGGACGCCACCACAAACATCGTCGCCGTCATAGCCAGCGCAATGCGCAGTATGCCGCCCAAAAGGTACGCGCCGGACGCGATAGCGTTGACGGCGCTGCGTATGTACTGCGGAATAAGCATCTGCGCCGCGTCCACCGTTATAAGGCAGAGAAACCCCGCCGCATACTTAAACCGGAACTGCGTAAAGTACGGCAGCAAAAGCGAAACATCAGTATTTGTTTTTTTCATATATACACGCTGAATACACGCGGTCGCATTTTAATGCGGGCGCATTTTAAAATGCCGGCCTCGGCGTCCCGTCCAGGCGAGCCTGCCATGTTTCCATTTTCTTTTTCAGAAGCTCCATGTCTTCTTTGTCGTTCAGCATAAGTTTGACCCGCTGCAGCGCCGCCAGATGGTTAATCGCCAGCCGCAAATCTTCGGCGCGTTTGGTAGAAAGCTCGTAGCGTTCAAGAAACAAATCCGCACAACGGTTTAGCAAATGCTTAACCATGCGTACATGGTTAGCAATAGCCGCGTAATCTTCACTCTGCATCGAATTGGTCTGCGCTTTTCTAAAATCCAAAAGATTTTTGGCAATAACGGCAAAGCGCCCTTCAATATCAACAAACAGCCACTTCCATTTGGTATTATCGCCGTACGCTGCTTTTATCAAGTCAATAGTCAGCCCTAGTTTGCGGATAAAAAACAATTTCTGTTCGGCGCCGACCAAATTCAATTCGTCCAAAAAATTTTCGTAATCAGAAAACAGCGCGTCAACTTTTGCGGTAACAATATTTTCGATATATATAATCGCCTTTAACACAGCCTTGCGCGCTTCGCCCAGTGTATCTTCGCTGCGTACGCCAAAAATGCTGTGGTATATACCGTTTATAACAAGGTATTTAGAGCAGGCATCCAAGCCCTCGCCGGCAAGCCGGAACAGCTTACAGGCGGCAGTCACCGGCTCTTTGCGGCATTCGCCAAGCAGCTCGGCCTCGTGCTTCTGAAAGGCCGCCAGCTCCGCCTCGTAGGATTTAACTTTTTCGTCATAGTTCCGCTCTCGCTCGTCATTCGTTTCCCGCATACCCCTCTCCATGTCCGCGCAGCAGCTCGCCCGCATGAACCAGCGCCGCGCCGCTCGCGCTGCCGGACAACATGCGCGCGATTTCCGCCTGCCGTT
>JAITGR010000206.1 GCA_031280455.1 Spirochaetaceae bacterium | reverse complement strand
TTATGTACAAGAATACACCCAAAGAAGGGAAAAAGTATAGCCATGGCAGGGCGAGCGCCGTCTTCCGCAAAACCGCTCCGGTATCGCTGGTATCCCGCTGCTCTTTTCCTCTGTCTCGACCTGCCCGAAGGCAAGCCGGTTCTCCGCCGCCCGCACGCCGGCCGCATGCAGGGCTTTCCCCCCTCCCCGCCGCCCCTTTTTTATGGTACACTTGCCGCGATGAAAAAAACGTGCGTTTTTTTGGCGGTATGCGTCTGCCTTGCGGCCCTCGGCGGCTGCGAGCGAAAACTCGGCTGGGGCGTTGTGCTGTGGGCGCAGAACGACACCGGTGTCCCCTCCGGTGCCGTTCTGCCGGTATTCGCCCGTTCCAACATCGAAAAAAAATGGATAGCCGGCATACCCCGCGAATACCGGATCGGCGGCGTGGACAAACTGGAAGTACCGCTCAGCCAACTGCATTTAACACGGACACGCGGCGCGGCAAAACGGTGGTCGGCGCGCAACCTGGGGCAGTTCGCGCAGGCGTACGCCGAAACCCTACAAGACGGACTGCCGGTGCGCGTAAGCCCCGAAAACGGCTCACAGCGCGTGTACCGCCTGCGCTCCGGTGAAATCATCAAAATACTCCAGCCGGCGGACGGCGTACTGCCGGTCGGTGACAACCTGAACGGCCAGTGGTTTAGCGTCCTTACCGAAAGCGGCACCCGCGGCTACTGTTTTTCGGCGCGCCTACGCCTGTTTGAACACAGCGCGGGAGAACTGGCCGGCGGCGTGGACGGCGCGGACGGCGACGCGACCGACGCCGCGCTGGACGCGGTAATCGCCAAAAAGTGGAACGCGGCAGACTACTGGAACATGATGAACGAAAAAAAATTCATTATAGAAGATTTGGAAAAACACTGGGGCTTTTCTTTTGGCGAAGACACCGGCATAGCGAACATTTACGTCTCTTCACTCGACCGATCGTTCCGCTACACCAGCATACGCGCCGAAGGACCGTTAAAGTGGCGGTTTGAAGGAACTTCGCTGCGCGTAGAGCAGGTTGCGGAAAACCAACTGCACGTAGAATTTACCGAACGTTCAGAAAACTACAACGGCATCCGCGCCTTTTCTTTTTACGCCCTCCCCTTCCCTGTCGAAGACCTGATAGCGGACGAACAGGCGCGGCGCGAGACCGTGTATAAAGCCATTTACGCCAAAGGACCGGCATTTTCCGGCGGCGAAGCGGGAACATTTTTTCTTACCGAAAAACGCGACTTTGTGTGGGAGAATTACCAGGCAATTTCGCCGGGAATAATCCCGGTTTCCGCGCTGGGGCGGGGCAAAGTAGACCTGGGCTATTTTTTAAGCGACGATTTAGCCGCCGTCTACGAAGGGGTACTTACCTTCAAATTCGCCACCGTCAACGGCCCCGTGCGGGAAGTAAACTTTGCGTACCGGCTCGAAGGGCCGCTGTTGGATTTAGTGTACGCGCCGCTGTCCGCCATTCAGGACAGAACGGTGTATATGGCGGATGAATACGCAAGCCGTTTTGCGTTTATAGGCGGAATAAACCCCGGAACATTGTAAATGTGCACATGTATTTTATATACATAATTTTATTATATACAAGGAGCATATATGCAGGATAATTATAGTTTTGACATGCGCGAAGTTTTTGAAGACTTGATGAAGGCGGCGCAGAATTTTCAGTGGAACCCCAGAGGGCGGAACGGGGGCGGCGGCGGCGAGAAAAACGCCAACGAGTACAGCGAATTTGCTTCCCCGCCGGCTAACATTCTAAAGCGATCAGACGGCACACTCGTGTTCCAGTTCGCGCTCGCCGGTTTTAGCGAGGCGGACATAGACCTCTCGTTTCAGGGCGACTCCATGGTGCTTTCCGCGCGGCATTCCGGCGAAACCGCCTGCGCCAACGGCGCAGGCGATGACAACGGGCACGATGTTTTTTTGCGCCGCGACATGGATTTCCGGCCAGTAGAAAACCGCTCTTTTAACGTGCCGGCGGACGAGTACGACCAGGAAAAAGTCGCGGCACTGTTCAAAAACGGCCTTTTAACCGTATCTATCCCGCCAAAAACAGCGCCGGAACAAAAAAACAAAGTACGCATAGAATTTTGCTAAAGAAGCGATGCCCCTTTAGGGTAAGAAGCACTGATTGCGCCATACATGGCGAATGCTCGTTGGCATTTAATCAGTGCTTCCCGCTTTACAAAACCGGCGCGAGTATGCACAACGCGCTGTCGGCCGCCCGCCCCAGCGCGCTGCGGCGGCAGTCGGCCAGGGTAATCTCGCGGCATTCGCGGAGCGTATCCAAAAAATCTTTTTTTATTTCCAGCACGGTTTTTGTTTTGTATATCCAAACACCACATTCAAAATGCAGGCATAAACTTCTAAAATCAAGATTCGCCGATCCGACCGTCGCGCATATATCATCAGAAACAAATGTTTTTGCGTGATTAAACCCCTGCAAATACTCATAAATACGCACCCCCGCTTCCAAAAGCCGCCGGTAGTAGGCGCGGGTTACTTTGTGCACCAGCGGCTTATCGGGATGGTAGGGCGTTATGATGCGTATATCCGTACCGGAACGCGCCTGCGATACCAGCGACGAGGAGACCGTTTCGTCCGGTATTAAATATGGCGTATTTATATACACATAATTTTTTGCGCTGTTTATAATACGCAAGTACACCTGTTCGCATACATATTCTTTGCTTATAGGATTGCTCGAATACGGCTGCACATACCCTTCGCCCGCTATAGTACAGGCTTCCGTTTTCCACGGATAAAAGCGCGCGTAATCTTCGTATTTGGCGTACTGCCTGTTGGTAAACCCGCTGTTCCACATACGCATAAACATAATAGTCAAACTCCACGCGGCATGACCCTTGAGCATAATGGCGGCATCTTTCCAATGGCCGTATTTTTTGTATGCGTTAATATATTCATCGCCGATATTAACACCGCCGGTAAACGCGGTTCTGCCGTCTACCGAAACAATCTTCCGGTGGTCGCGGTAATTTTGCAAAGACGAAAGCACGGGACGGAACGGGTTAAAAATCTGAAACTGTATGTTGTTTTTTTTCAATGTATTGCTGAAATTTTCGGGCAGCGTGTTAAGACACCCCAAATCATCGTATATAATGCGAATATCTACACCGTCCCGCGCTTTTTGGGCAAGAATATCCATAATGCCGTCAAGCATGGCGCCCTCGCGCACAATAAAAAATTCCAGAAAAATATAGCGCCGCGCCTTGGCAAGCTCGGTAAGCAGCCGCGTGTAAAACGCCTCGCCGGAAGGGAAATAGAGCGTTTCGGTATGCGTATAGACCGGAAAACCAGTACGCTCCTGCAAATAGCGCGCCTGTATAAAATAAATTTCGTTTTCCAGTTCCAAAAGCGCATTCGGCGGCAGATGAAAAAATTCCCGGCTGTCATGCACCGATTTTTGCACACGCCGCCGGTATTTTTTGGGGTTGGACTGTAGGTAAAACACCATGTAAAAAAGGCCGCCGAATATCGGGAACGTAAGTATTAAAAAAATCCAGGTTATCTTAAAAGCAGGCTTGCCGCTTTTGTTAAGAATATGAATAGACACAATAACACTTAACAGCGTAAGCGCGGCGTGCATATACTTAACAAACACCGATGACGTTATAGCAAGCGCCGTTATAAACGCAAGCTG
>JAITGR010000193.1 GCA_031280455.1 Spirochaetaceae bacterium | reverse complement strand
GGCCGCAGCTCCTTCCCGATAAAATTCTGAACAAGGGCGTTAATCTGCGCCGGTGTGCAGGCGCTTAACTGGCTGTATACAAGATTTGATATATTGCCGGATATAATTTTTTTTATATTATCGTTGACCAATGCCAAAATAACGGCGGAGCTTTTATCGTACAGCGCGGGACTGTTTATTTTTGTATATATATCCGGCAGTCTGTAGTGTTTGTTTTTTTCTGCAAAGCGCCGCAGCCACGCCGCGCCTGTGCCGGTTGGCACGCCCGCACAGCAGGCGTCAAACCGCAGGCCGCGCGCCGCGTCCTCCTGTGCCAGCAGCGCGGCGCGGAAAAATTCCAGCGGAAAAAATCCGCTCGGCTCCGGCGCGCTGCCCTGCCCGCCTGACGGCGCGTGGGGCGCATCTATTTTTTTTGCCAGCGCCGCAAGGGCCATGCGGGCACCCCGGCCGTTGAGCAGAAAGCGCCGCTTAAAAACGCCGTACAAAAACGGCACGCCGTCTGTGTATATGCGCGAAAAAACGCCGGGGAACAGGCCGCCCAGCGTTTTGTCCCGCAGCGCGGACGGCAGCCGCACGGGTTTTCCGGCCAAACGGTCCAGCGCTTTTTGGGCGTGCAGGGCGAGGGTTTCGGCGTTGATAACGCCCTTTTGTACAAGCAGCGCGGCGGCGCTCCCGGCGGTGTGTTCGTGGACAAACACGCCGGCAGCCGCGCAAAACCGCCGCGCCGCGTCGTGTTCATAGCCGCCGGCGGTCCGCGCGATTTCTTCGACAATGCCGTATTCCTGGGCAAAATTGCCGCTCACCATGTCTTTTGCCGACTTTAACAGCGCGCCCCAGCCGCTTTTTTCGAGCTGTTCGTCGATGGCGCTGTTGATGAGCGCTTCCAGGCGCGCGCTGTTGGCGCGGATAAACGCGGCGGTTTCGCGCGCCATGGCGGGGAGGCAGGCTTCGGCAGCGCGACGCAGCGCCTGGCTGTCGCCCGCCCGCGTGAATGTTTCCAGCGGCACGTGTATCGCCGCCGCCGCCGCGAGGGCGCTTTCCAGCGTGGCGCACAGCAGCGCGGCGCCTTCCGTTGTGTGCGCGTAGTCCGCCGCTCTCGCAAGGGCATCCTCTGCAAAATGCCGCGCTTCGTTTTCAATATAAGAAAACGGCGTTTTTTCCAGCGCCTCTTCCAGCGCGGCGGAAAGCGGGCCGTGGGTACATTGCGCGTGTATATCAGCAAAGCATGCATCAAAATCGGATTCGTGTTTTTCAAATTGAATTGTATGTACAAGGCGTTCCGTGTTGGCCAAAATTGTGTGGAGTTCATTTTTATATACAAGTGTATGAATCGGATGTGCCGCGGTGAATGTTTTTAGTATATCAACAATGCCGGCTTCCAGTTCGTCTTGATTGTGCGCCAGCACGCCGCATATATGCTGGACGATGTGGCGGTATTGTCCGGCGCTTACCACGCCGCCGATTGGTTTTTCGCCGAACGCGGCTGCTATGCCGCGCAGTATATCGGGACTTATTTCACCGGCAAGAGCGGCCAGGTTTTGGACGCTTTGTTCAAAGCCGGGGATTTCGGCAAGTGTTCCGCCGCCTGTCTCGCGCGGCAGGTAGATTTCTGCTATATCGCGCACGAGCGCATGGACAACTTCACGAAACTGGCTGGTTTGTATCGCGGCGGCGAGTGTTGTATCGTTGAGTAAATCGCTTTCTACCAGGCCGGATATGTTTACAATAAAATCTTTGTAGCTGCGCTCTATAACGCCGCCGAACTTGCCGCATATTTTTTTGAACAGCATGGTAACGGCAAGGCTGTTGGTCGCGTATCCGGCCGCCGCGCCAGACAGGACAGACGCGGCAAGGCTGACCAGAAAACGGGTGAGCATGGGTTATGCCCGCGGCGCTTTTGCGGGGTCTATGGCGGTGTTGCCGTTGTATACCATAAAGAATAATTGGGGTTTTTGCGAAACGGCGTCCACGCCCAGCCGGCCAAGTTCCGTGCCGCTTACGACACGTTCTCCGGCACGTACCGAAAGGCTTTCGCAGCCGCCGTACACGTAGATGTAGCCGGTATCGGACTGGATGATGGCGACTCTGCCAAAGCCGCGGTACGGGCCGGCGGAGGCGACGGTGCCGGACGAGAGGCTTTGTACCGGCGCCGATTTTTCCGCCGTCAGCACAACGCCGTCCAGTTTGCCGGTCATGTACGCCGCCTCTTTTACCGCGACAGGCCATTTGAGCCTGGTATCAACACGGCGCGCGGCGAGTTTTGCCGCCTGGTTGGACGGGACACCCGTTTGCGGGACACGCGCGGCGGGCTGTGCTGGCCGGGGCTGCGCCCCCCCCGTCTGCTGCCCCCCCGTTTGCGGGGCGCCCGCAAGCGGGACGGCGCGTTTGTCGGACGGGAGGGCGCGCTTGTCGGGCGGCAGCTGCTTTTCGGCACCGGCGGGCGGGGCGGCGGCGGGGGCGGGCAGCGGCACTTTAACGCGCTCGCCTATTTTGAGCAGTTTGTTGGGGGGAAAGTTGTTGGCGGCCAGCAGCGCCTGGTACGAAATCCCGTAATTGCGCGCGAGGCCGTACAGCGTGTCGCCGTTTACCGCCGTGTGCATAACAAACGCGGGGGGCGCGCCGCCGGATATAGGTTCCGCCATAATTGAAGCGGACGGCACACGGAGTTTCTGGCCTACTTTAATCTTCCGCGCGTCTTCGATGCCGTTCAAAAAGAGGATTTCTTCCGCCTTTACGCCATAGCGGCGCGCCAGTGAGTAGACAGTATCCCCGTTTTGAACGATGTGCTCAAACTCGCCGGCGGCAGCGGGGACTGCGGCCAGCAACAGCGCGGCACAAAGCACGACAAACGTATGTCGCAAAATACGGCTCATATCCAGAATATCGGCACAAACGGCCTCCGGCTTTAATCACGATACAGTTGAGCCTGTTGCAGTTTCTCATGCTAAGG
>JAITGR010000189.1 GCA_031280455.1 Spirochaetaceae bacterium | reverse complement strand
CCCCAGCCGCTTGCGCAGCGCGTCCTGCTCGTCGCGGCTTAAATAGTTGAGCTCGCGGACAATGGAATCGTCGCTGCGGGTGAGCACGTTCAGTTCGACCATCAGCTTGTTGTAGTTGCCCACCAGCGAAATAACGCCGTCTTTTACCGCTTCGGTGTCGGTTTGCACACCGACGCTTACCGGAACGTCCGAAACCGCGCGGGCGTTAATCGTCATGCCGGGAATCAGGTCGTCAATTTTGTTGACCGGCCGTTCAATTTCGATGCCGTCCATGTCGATTATCGCGTCCTGCGCCCGCGATATTGGCGCGCGCGGCTCGGTTACTACTTCGCCCACGGGGTCAAAAAGCTGAATGTCTTTTATGGCGATGTCGCGGTGGGTGTTTTCGTTTTTTATAACGATAGCCGCCGCCGTTCTGCCGGCGGCCACCTGCGCCAGCTGGTACGACTGCATGTCCCACTTACCGCTCGGTTTTACCGGATGTAACTGCGCGCTCGTGCCGTCGCTGAACAGCAAGACCAGCGCGTTCAAATTATCGACATGCGGCGGCGGCGGCTCTATTTCGGGGAATGTGTCCGCCGCGCCGCCTACGGCGGCACCCTCCTCGGCAACCGCGCCGGCGGATTCCGCGGCGCCGCCCTCCCCTTCCGCCGCGTCAGAACCGGCGATTTTGGTTACGGCAACGTCCTTCACGTCGCTCGCGTACGCGCCGCCCGCGGCTTCGCCGGGATCGGCTTCGCCAGGCGTGTTTTCGGCGGCGCTTTCTCCGGCGACGGCGGCATCTGCGATGGCGGCGCCATCTGCGCGAGCGGCTTCCCGGGCGGCCTTCTCTTCGTTGTAGGCGGCCAGGCGGAGCGCGTACGCCCTGTCCGCCGCCAGCGCCGCTTCGTTATCCGACACCTGCGTTTCAAAGCGGAGCAGCATCGTGTCGGTCGGGACTATGCCGTCTTCAAGGGCGACGCGCACTTCCGCCATAGCCGGAACGCTGAGGCCGCCGCCGGACGCGCTCTGTCGGACGGCCAGCGCCGCGCCTTCGGGAGGCTGGGCACCCGCGGGCACGGCGGCGATGTTTATCAGTTTGGGGCCGGCGCTCTGCGCGGCAAGAATTCCTGTGGAAATAGCGAATTTTTCGGCGTCGTCAGAGAAGGTCAGGTGATTTTCCGCGCCGGTATCCAGCGACTCAATGATAAACGATTTTGTGTTCGGTTTTATCGCAATCAGCGACGCGGCGACTTTGCCTTCGCCCCGTTTGTTCAGCACGTCGGCAAATTCCTGTATGCCGCCGCCGGAAAACTTAAACCGTATGTCGTTTTTTCCGGTCGAAAAACCGTAGGTTCCGGCGGGCACCGTGTAGTTCGCCGGCAGCGGGTTGGAAACGAATTTATCGGCGCTGGCAAGCTGCTTTACCGTAAAATTATGGCTGCTGTCCATTGATTCGCGGCTGGATTCGGCGCTCAGCACATAGTCATCGGACGACAGGGCGCTGCGCTCGTTAAACGGATTTTGGAACGAAAACAAATGGCGGGCGCTGTCCCGCATTTCGGTAATGCGCCTGCCCAGAATCTGCCAATGCTCTTTCTGCTCTTTAAGCGTATCGACTTCTTTCTGGGCGCGATTACGGGGAACCCGCTCAATCTCCATAAGGCCGGAGATCATTTTATCGGTATCAAACCGGCTTTTTACGCCGGGGACAAATACATCAGCCATGTTTCTTCCGCGCAGGAGCCGTTTTCCAAACCACTCCCGAACCTTCAATTAAACAAGCCGGTTTCATCCGTGACGCGGCCGGGCACACGAGGCCCTGCTTCAAGTATCGGCATGCCCGTTCGCCCCCTTAACCCGCGTCCGCGCCGCAAAAACCGGCAACATCGCGCCTTCATGCTTAATATAGCACAGCCGCGTAAAAGTTACCAGTTGTCGGGGGCCGGGGGCCGGTTACCAGTTACCAGTTACCAGTTGTCAGTTGCCGGTTTTTTAGCCGATATACCGGAGTAAACCAGCGCGTCTGCCATGCTCCGATATACCGGCGCAAGACCTGAAATCTGAAATCCGAAATCTGAAATCCTAATAGACACACTGTATAAAAACCGATACCATTGGCGCATGCGGCATTCGTTGGCGGTTTTTTTGTGCATGGCAAGCGTCTTTTGTATACATGGCCGCGCCCAAAATCTGTACGCCCAAACTGAAGCCGAAGCTGAAGCGCCGCATTACTGGGAGACAGACGCGGCCGCGCCGCGCGGCGTTGTCCTTGTTGTCCACGGCTTAAACCTCAAGCCGTCCAAAATGGGTTCTCCGGACGCGGACGGCACCCTGGTACACCTGCTGCTTGCCGCCGGATGGCATGTATACCGCGTAACATTACACGGGCACGCGGGCGGCGTCGAGGAGATGCGGAGCGTAACACGCGCGGACTGGCTGCGCGGCGCGTACACGCAGTACAACGAAGCGAAAGCCCATGCCGAAACCGCGCGGCTGCCGCTCTACCTTCTGGGATTCTCGCTCGGCGCTCTGGTGTATGAAGTTTTAATGCATGAAGAGCCGCCGGTACGCTTTGACAAAGCCATACTTTTTTCGCCGGCGCTGGCTATACGGCCCGCCGCGAAAAGCCTGCTCTGGCTGTCGCCGTTTTCAGGCGACAGCGCCATTATTCCCAGCGCAAGCCCCAGCGCGTACCGCGCGCAGAGCGGCGCTTCAATTGCCGCGTACAAAGCGGTATTCGGCATGGAAGAGGAGCTGTGCGCCGCCTCGTTTCGCAATTGCGATATTAAAACCATTGTGTTTATTGATAAAGACGACGAAATGATAAGCGCCGGCCTTTTGCGCGAACGGATAGCGCGGTACAAACTCACCAACTGGACTATACACGAAATAAGCGCGTCAGGCGGCGTCATACGTCCCCGCTATCACCACTTGCTTGTCGACGCTTCCTGCGTTTCAGCGGCGGTCTGGCAGTACATCGGTCAAACAATAACCGGCTTTCTGGGATCGCCGTGAACATACTGCTGCCCGCGCTCTACGCCGGAACGGCGGCGCTGCATATTTTTTCGATACATGCCGAAAAGCGCCGTCTGCGCTTCGCCTCAAAAATCTGCCTTATGCCTGTTCTGCTTTCTTTTTATATATACAAAGCTGACGCGCCGTCCGCCGCCATTATCGCCGCGCTGATTTTTTCGTGGGCAGGCGATGTACTGCTGGTACGCCCCCAAAAATACGGCCTGTATGCTGGTATCGGCAGTTTTTTTGCCGCGCACGCCGCGTATGGTTTCGCGTTTATTTCTCTGGCGCCGTCCCCGCGCGGTCTGGTGTATGTTTTTTTGTGCGCGCTCATCGTCCCGCCTGGTTTTCTGTTCATCGTAAAGCCGCGCGCCGCCGCCCCGCTGCGTGTGGCCGGCGCGCTGTACGCAAGCGCGGTCTGCCTTTTGGTTGTCTTCGCGGCGCGGGTTTTTGCGTACTACAAAAACCTGCCCGCGCTTGCGCTGACAGG
>JAITGR010000184.1 GCA_031280455.1 Spirochaetaceae bacterium | reverse complement strand
CCCGCTACGCCCCTTGAAGTCGCTTTCGGCATTGACGGTATAATACCGGCAGCATGGACGAAATACTTATTTTGGATTTTGGCAGTCAGACCACCGCGCTTATCGGGCGGCGTATTCGTGAGCTGGGCGTGTTGAGCGTTATCGCCCCGGGAGACGCCCCGCTTTCGCGCGTTCTTTCGGCATCGACGCGCGGCATTATTTTAAGCGGCTCGCCCGATTCGGTGTACTCAGGCGGCGCGAAAGTCGACCGCGCGGTGTACGACTGCGGTCTGCCCCTGTTGGGCATTTGCTACGGCTTGCAGCGCATGACTTTCGACCTGGGCGGAACGGTGGAAGCGCTGCCCCGCGTAGAATACGGCGGCATCGGCGTAAGCCTGGCCCGCGACAACGCGGAGCTTTCGGCGGCGGCGCGCGCGTTTCTGGACGGGTTTACGCCAGGCGGCCGCCCGCGCTCGTTTACCGCCTGGATGAGCCACGGCGACACCCTCTCGCGCCTGGCGCCGGATTTTGTCGAATGCGGCATGAGCGACACCGGCTATCCGGCAGTCGTCGCCCACCGGCAAAAACCGTGGCTGGGCGTGCAGTTTCACCCCGAAACATCACACTGCCAGCACGGCAGCGCCATCCTGGCTTCGTTTGTGTTCAAGGTGTGCGCGTGCAAAAAATCGTGGACTATGGAAGGCTTTGCCGGCCAGGCGGCGGAGCGGCTGCGCGCGCGGGTAGGCAGCCGCGTCGTGCTGCTGCTTATTTCTGGCGGCGTCGATTCATCCGTTACCGCCGCGCTGCTGTTAAAAAGCCTGCCGCCTGAAAACGTGCACTTAATGTACATAGACACCGGCCTTATGCGCGAAGGCGAAACCGACGAAGCCTCCACCGCGCTGCTGCGGCTGGGCGCGAAGCGCCTGCACATCATCCACGCCGAACGCGAATTTCTTGCGGGGCTGCGGGGCGTAAGCGCGCCGGAGGAAAAGCGCCGCGTCATCGGGGACTTGTTCATCCGCGTTCAGGAACGCGAAGTAAAAAACCTGGGACTGCCGGACGATTACCTATTGGCGCAAGGCACGCTGTACACCGATTTAATAGAAAGCGGCAAAGGCATCGGCGACAAAGCGCGGCTCATCAAAAGCCACCACAATGTCGGCAGCCCCCTGGTAGAGGTGAAGCGGCGCGCGGGAGCGCTGCTGGAGCCGCTGGATATGCTCTACAAAGACGAAGTGCGCACGCTCGGGCGGCTTTTGGGCCTGGTCGAAAGCATGGTCATGCGCCACCCGTTCCCCGGCCCCGGCCTTGCGGTACGCATACCCGGCGAAGTTACCGAAGAAAAATGCCGCATCCTCCGCGCAGCGGACAGGGTGTTTGTAGACGAACTAAAACGCCGCCAGACACCCAGCGGAGCGCCGCTGTACAGCCAAATATGGCAAGCGTTCGCGGTGTTGCTGCCCGTGCGATCGGTGGGCGTCGCCGGCGACGGACGCAAATACGGCCATGTACTGGCATTGCGGGCAGTGTGCAGCGCCGACGGCATGACCGCGGACGTGTACCCGTTTGAAACCCGCGACATACTCGAAATAGCGACCAGCATAACCAATTCGGTACCGGAAATCGGGCGGGTCTGCTACGACGTATCCAGCAAACCGCCGGCGACAATCGAATGGGAATGACCGAACCATACCGCCGTCCGAGCTGGGACGAATACTTCATGGAAGTGTGCGACGCCATTGCCCGGCGGGCCACCTGCGACCGCGGACGCAGCGGCGCGGTTATCGCGCGGGACAACCAGGTGCTGGTTACCGGCTATGTCGGCGCGCCGGCGGGACTGCCGCACTGCGACGAGGCGGGGCATCAGTTAAAGCAAATGGTACACGAAGACGGCACGGTAACGACCCACTGCGTCAGGACAGTACACGCGGAGCAAAACGCGATATGCCAGGCCGCCCGCCGCGGCATAGCGATAGCGGGAGCGACCCTGTACTGCCGCATGACACCGTGCCGCACCTGCGCCATGCTGATAATCAACTGCGGCATAGTGCGGGTAGTCTGCCAGCGCCGCTACCACGATGCCGCCGATTCCGAAGCCATGCTGCAGGCGGCGGGCATCGCGCTGGAATACGTCCATGACGAAGTGCAGCAGTATTAGGGAAACGCTGGTTACATCCAGCATAAAATTAGGGGCACATTTTTGCCTGCCGCGGATGGCCGCGCAAAAAAGCAAGGCGCGCCGCGCCTTGGCTTGTTTTGCGAAGCAAAAAACCAGCGCTAAAATCCGCATAAACGCGGATTTTAGCGCCAAAAACCGGGCTATCCGCTCCAATCTTTTTGGCGCGCCTAACGCCGCGCCAAAAAGTATTTCCGCTTCTATCCCTTGCGCGGCTGAAAATCCGCATCCATGCGGATTTTCAGCTTGGTGTTACGCTACGCGCAACACCATGGATTGGCCCCAGCCGCCATCCATGGCGGCCATCCATGCTGTTTGGCCGGATTCCGCTTGGAAAGCGCCGATTTCGCCATACATGGCGGCGCCATGTATGGCGGCGCCACGTCGCGTAAAACAAACCACGGAAAAACGCGGAAATGACACGGAATTGCGGTCTCTTTCCGCGTGGTTTCCGCGCCTTCCGTGGTTTAATTCGGATTTCTCATTTAATCAGTGGTTTTCTTGCTTTAGGCCGGCTGCGAGGCGGCCGGCGCGGCCTTTGGCGACGCTGGCGGCGCTTGTGCTGGCGGCGGGGAACGTTTTCGCGCAGGCGGATTTTTACTGGGACAGCCCCGAGCAATTTTCGCCCGCCGCGGGCATTTTCCCGCAGGCGGCATCAGGCGGCGGCGTCGCGGCGGTCGCCTGGCAGGAAACTGCCAGGCAGGAGACCGCCCGCCAGGACGGGCAGGACGCGGTCTTTGTGTCGGTGGCGGTTTCCGCCCCCGCGCACGCGGACCCCGCGCGCGCGGAGTTTGCCGCCGGCCCTGTCCGCTGGAGCATACACCGCCGCGTCGCCGGAGCGTACCCGTATTCGGGGGCGGCGCCCTGGTTGTACAGCCTGTTTGTCGATGACGCCGGCGTCATTTTTTTGCCGGTCGCCGCGTCCACCGCCTCCACCGAACTCTACATTTCCCGCGACCGCGGGGCAAGCTTTAGCGTAGTTGTCCTTAATTCCGGCGAAGACGGCGGGCAGGGCGCGGAGCGGGAATCGGTCGCCCCGCGCATTTTCCAGACAGCTTCCGGCGGCTACCTGCTCTTTACCGGACGCAGCGTCAACAGCGCCCTAACCCTGTACTACGCCCGCTCCGCCGACGGGGTCAACTGGTCGCCCTTCAGCCTGTTTGCCCAAAACGACCCCGCGCTCACCCTCAATTTTCTGCCCGCCCACGTCAGCTTCGCCGGCTGCGAATACGTCGTGTTTCAGTCGTACATCAAAGGCGAAGCCGGACGGCTCAGTTTTCAGCTGTACCTTAAAATCAGCGCGGACGGCGGCAAAACCTGGAGCGCCGCGCGGCGCGTTACCAATTTCCGCGACCCCGTGTCCAACACCACGGAAAACCCCGACTTTTTCAACAACGAGCGGCCCCACATAGGCGCGTACGGCTCATCGCTGTTTTTGGTCTGGGAGCGCAAGTACATATCCGGCACCACCTCAATTTACGCCCTCAGGCTTGGGCGGGACGGCGAGGCGCTAGGGCGCGCGGAAAAAATCAACCAGCAGAACGCGGTGTGCCTGTCGCCTGTGAGCGTCGAATCCGGCGGGACGCTGTTTGTGCTGTGGTTCGACAACCGCGCGGGGAACAACGCCGTCGTCATGGCGCGGCGGAACGGGGCGGTCTGGGAAGAGCGCGTTATTTCGGGCGGCACAACGCCCGCCGGCGGCACAGCGCCCGCTGGAACAGCGCCCGCTGGAACAGCGCACAGCGCCATGTTCGCAAGCCCCACGCTCGCCGCCGGTACGCTCTATGTGTTCTGGCAGGATAGCGCGGGCGGCGAAAGCCGCGTCTACTACCGCGAGCAGGACACCCGCGCCGCCCCGCCGGCGCTGCGCGCCGTCAACTTTACCCCCGGCCTGCCTACCCAGGCGAGCCTGGCCCGCATCGCCTGGCGGGAACCGCCCGACCCCTCCGGCATTCGCGGCTATAGCTGGCTCTGGAGCCGCGACGCGGACGCGGTGCCGCCGCGGACCTTACGCGCGGGCGCGGGCGTTACCCAGGCTGAATTTCAGGCGGACCGCGACGGCTCGTGGTACTTTACTATCTGCGCCGCCGACTACGCCGGCAACTGGTCGCCGCCAGAAACCCTGCGCTTTATCCGCGACACCACCCCACCTGACGTTCCGGTTATTGAACGGCAGGCGGCGGACGCGGACGGATTTCTTTTTTCCAACACCTTTACCCTGCGCTGGGA
>JAITGR010000117.1 GCA_031280455.1 Spirochaetaceae bacterium | reverse complement strand
GTTGTATTGATGTGGACGCTGGTAAAACGCCGCCATCCATGGCGGCGACAGCGAGGGCTGCCCCGCATCAGCCCCCCCGCCGGGCTCTTGACGAAAAAATCAAACACGGTTATGCTATCAAATGATGAGGGTATGTCCTCGTCATTCCCCTGTAGCTCAGTTGGCAGAGCAAGTGGCTGTTAACCACTGGGTCCGTGGTTCAAATCCGCGCGGGGGAGCATTGAAAAGCCTATCCATTCGGATAGGCTTTTTATTTGAATAAACTCGCGGATTTGAAGGGTTTTTGCCGCCGCGACAGCGGAAAAGGCGCCATGGAAGGCGCCGGAAGGCAAAAACCCCGGCCCGGAGCGAAAAAACAGGATGTTTTTGAGCGCAGGGCAAATCCGCGCGGGGGAGCATTGAAAAGCCTATCCGTTCGGATAGGCTTTTTATTTGAATAAATTCGCGGATTTGAAGGGTTTTTGCCGCCGCCCTGCGAGGCCGCCTCCGCCAAAAGCCCGCGATGCCAGCCTGCGGCGGGCGGGGGCTTACGAGGCGGCGCGTAATATGCGATAGTTTTGGAAAAGCGCTGGATACGCGGCGTTTTCTGGAGCAGGTATGAGCAGCAAAAAAGGGACTGGCGACAGTTCCGGCGGCGGAAATAATTTTTTTAACTTTGGCGGGCCAAACGGCCCCAAACTCCCCGACCCCAAAAAATTGGGCGGCGGCTGGAAATTTTCGCTGGTGTATATACTCGTGCTTTTTTTGGGCATGAGTTTTTTCAATTATGTGTTTACCAACAACGTAAACCCGCCAATCGCGTATTCGGAATTCAAGCAGAAAATAGCGTCCGGCGAAATTCAGCGCGTCGAAATGAGCGACAGCTACTTTATCGGCTATGCGGCCAAAGAGAACAGCCACCAAAACCTGCTGAAAATCCCGCAAAGTCTGCGCGCCGCCGCCGCCGGTACCATATACCGGACCGTGCCGCTGAACGACACCGAACTACTCAAACTGATGGATCAGAAAGGCGTTGTCTACTCCGCGGTTTCGCGGGACGGCAACGCGCTGTTCAACATTATATTTTCCTGGGTCATCCCCATAGTGATATTCTTCCTTATATGGCGCTTTTTGATGAAGCGCATGACCGGCGGCATGGGCGGCGTACTTTCGATTGGCCAGAACCGCGCCGTCATCGTTGCCGAAGGCGATATTAAAACGCGCTTTGCCGACGTCGCCGGCGTTGACGAAGCCAAAGACGAGCTCGTCGAAGTCGTCGACTTTCTCAAAAGCCCCAAAAAATACACCGACATAGGCGGCAAAATCCCCAAAGGCGTGCTTTTGGTCGGGCCGCCGGGCACCGGAAAAACACTCCTTGCGCGCGCCGTCGCCGGCGAAGCGGGAGCGCCGTTTTTCAGAATGAGCGGCGCGGATTTTGTGGAAATGTTTGTCGGCGTGGGCGCGGCGCGCGTGCGCGATTTGTTCAAACAGGCGCGGGACAAAGCGCCGTGCATCATCTTTATCGACGAACTGGACGCTATCGGCAAAAGCCGCTTTAACGGCATCGCCGGCGGCAACGATGAGCGGGAGCAGACACTCAACCAACTGCTTGTTGAAATGGACGGCTTCGACGGCTCGTCGGGACTCATCATTGTCGCCGCGACCAACCGCCCCGACGTCCTCGACCCCGCGCTGCTGCGGCCCGGGCGCTTTGACCGCCAGGTCTTGGTCGACCGGCCAGACTTGAACGGCAGGGAAGAAATCCTCAAAATTCACGCCAAAGACGTAAAACTTGATCCGCAAGTTGATTTAGCCGCCGTCGCGCGGGGAACATCGGGCTTTGCCGGCGCCGACCTGGCCAACATAGTCAACGAAGCGGCGTTGCTGGCAGTACGCGCCGGCCGCCGCCTTGTGGCGCAGGCGGACTTTAGCGAGGCCATCGAAAAGACCGTGGCCGGCTTGCAGAAGAAAAACCGCGTTATAAACCCCGAAGAACGCAAAGTGATAGCATACCACGAGACCGGCCACGCGCTTATCGCCGCCTTTACGCCGAATTCCGACCCGGTGCAGAAGATTTCGATAATTCCGCGCGGGTTCGGCGCGCTGGGGTACACGCTGCAAATGCCGGTGGAAGACCGCTTTATTATCAGCGAGGACGCGCTGTTCGGCAAAATTAACGTATGCCTGGGCGGGCGCGCCGCGGAGGAGATTGTTTTTGGCAAAATATCCACCGGCGCGGCCAACGACCTAACAAAAGCGACGGACATCGCGCGCCGGATGATAACGGATTTTGGCATGAGCACGCGTTTTAGAAACGTGGCACTGACAAAGCGCGGCGCGGGCATGGCTGGCGGCGGCCCAGGCCGTTCCGAAGCCGCCGAGCCGATGTTCACCCGCGAATTTTCGGAGGCAACACAGCAGTACATCGACGAAGACATTGCCCGCATCATGGCCGAGCAGTACACCACCGTGCTGGAAAAACTCAAGCACAACAAAGACCTGCTCGTCCGCATTGCCGAAATCCTGCTGGAAAAAGAAACGCTGGACGAAGCAGAATTCAAGGCGCTTATCGACGGCCAGGCTTGTCAGTAGGCGGATTTCGGATATTGGAGCGAGGCAGGCGTGCCGGGTTGCTCTGGATTACCGGCTAAAGACTGAAATCAGGAATCCGAAATCCGAAATCTAAACACACAGGCAGCGCCCCCAAAGTACTGACAATAGCAGGGCGGCGTTGACGGAATACGAACTGTTCAGATAGTATGTGAAGCGATTGACAATGACGACGCTGGAACTCGATAAATATTTTCGTGCCGTGCTGGATATTGACGCTTTTGACACGGCGGATTCTTCGCTGAACGGCCTTCAGGTTGATAATGGCGGTGCGCCGGTCGCTAAAATAGCGTTTGCCGTGGATGCGTGCATGGAAACGTTTAAGC
>JAITGR010000155.1 GCA_031280455.1 Spirochaetaceae bacterium | reverse complement strand
GACGCGGTAAGCCCTTCAAGCTGATAGTGGGGCCGCAGGTAGAAGCGGGCGTTGTAGTACCCGGGCTGCCCCTCCACCGGCTCCACCTCCACCTTGGCTTCCGCCAGCGGGTACTTTGCCTTTACCTCCTCCGAGGCGTTGGGGTCGCCGGTAACGTACTGGGCTATCCAGTCCCCCAAAAAGCGCTCCATGTCGACCCGCTCCTTAAACGAACCAATCTTGTCGCGGACAATGCACTTGAGAAAGTGCGAAAACCGGCTCGCCGCAAAAATGTAGGGCAGCCGCGCCGACAACGCCGCGTTGGCCGTCGCGTCGGGCGAGTCGTACTGCGCGGGACTGTTGAGCGTCTGCCCGCCCAGAAACACCGCGTAATCCGTGTTTTTCCAGTGAATCAGCGGGAGGAAGCCGTTTTTGGAAAGCTCCGCCTCGCGCCGGTCGGTAATGGCTATCTCGGTGGGGCACTTCTGCGCCATACCGCCATCCTCCGACGGGAAGGTGTGTGTCGGCAAACCCTGCACCGCGCCGCCCGACTCCACGCCGCGTATATTGGCGCACCAGCCATACGTGGCGAATGAGCGGTTAATGTTCGCGCCCATGGCGTACGCGGCGTTCATCCAGTTGTACCGGCTGCTGTCGCCCGCACCCACCTCTTCCTCAAAGTCGAATTCTTCAACCGGATTGCTCTTTGCCCCGTAGGGGGTGCGGCTGAGCACACGCGGCATCGTCAGCGCCACGTACCGGCTGTCGTCGGAATCGCGGAAGCCCCGCCAACTGGCGTATTCGGGCGTCGAAAATATTTTGGCAATGTCGCGGGGATTCGCTAACTCCTGCCAGGACGCAAGATTCAAAATTGAAGGGTCTGCCGCGGAAATAAACGGCATGTGGGACGCCGACGCAATCTGGGCTATGCCTTTCAGAATTTCAACATCCTGCGAAGTGTGGTTAAAGTAGTAATCGCCGATTAACGCGCCGTACGGCTCGCCGCCGGCAGTCCCGTACTCATCCTCGTAAAACCGCTTAAAAAGCGGGCTCTGGTCCCAGGCGGTCCCCTTAAAACGCCGCAGCGTCTTACCCACATCGTTTTTGGATATGTTGAGCACCTTGACCTTGAGTGTGTCGCTGGTCTGAGTGTTACTCACCAGATAGTCCAGCCCCCGCCAGGCGCTTTCCAGGCGAGTAAAATCGGGGTGGTGCAGGACAAGATTGACCTGCTCGGACAACTTCCGGTCCAGCTCCGCGATAATGCCTTCGATAGTTTTAATCGCGCCATTAGAAACGAGGTTTACGTTTTCCAGCGCCTGGGATACCAGCGTTTTTACCGCCCCCTGTACCGCCGACTGCGCTTCCTCGGACTGCGCCTTGAATTCCTGCTGAACCAATTTTTCAAAATCGTTCATCTCCAGGGTTTCGGCGCTCAAGGCTTCTATTTTTTGTTCGCCAGCCATAGTTCCTCCTCCTACTTTTGCTCGTCTTGCTTCGGTTCACTGTCTGCCTGCCCGTCTTTTGCCTTGGCGGACAACGCCTTGAGCAGCGCCGGGTCCGAGAGCACCTTGTTCAGCAAGTCTTCCGCCCCCGCCTTCCCGTCCATGTATGACAGAAGGTTGGCAAGCTGCTGCCGCGCCTCCATAAGCTGCTTCAAGCCATCGACCTTGGAGGCTATGGCGGCGGGGGAAAAATCGTCCATGCTTTGGAAGGTCATATCGACCGCGATATTACCCTCGCCGGAAAGCGTGTTGGGAACCGTAAAGGCAACACGAGGTTTGATGGCTTTAAGCCGCTCGTCAAAGTTTTCTGTCGTAAACTCCAGCGCCTTGCGGTCATCGACCTTGGGCAGCGGCTCTTCGGGCTTCCCCGACAAATCCGACACAACCCCCATCACAAAGGGACTGTTCACTTTTTTCTGCGCCCCGTAGACCTCCACATCGTAATCTATCTGGACTCGCGGGGCGCGATTTTTCGCGATAAACGCCTGGCTGCTTCCTGACGCCATTCAATGCCTCCTTAAAATGAATCTTGGTTTCTCATCGGTTGCTGTTGCAACAACCTCTTTATTCAGATTGTCATTCGTACCATACCAGTAAAACCCCTTTTGGGGACAAAGTCAAGGCCCGCGGCGGCTCACCCTTCTTTAATCCCCAGGATTTCCTTGCCGCGCGGCAACGCCTCGGGCATCATATCTTCAATTAGCTCGATAAAACTCATCTCCGCGACCCGCAGCGCGCGGTTTACCAACAGCGGTATCGGACTATTCGGCTCCTCGCGGTGAAAGTATTCAGAAGCCTTTCGCAGCAAAAGCAGCGCGTCCGCGCGCGTCGCCGGCTTATACGCGGCAAGATTACCGTCCCGCGGCACACCAGCGGCGGCGGCCCCTGCGGCAGCCACCTCCGCGCGCTCCCCCTCCGGCACACCGGCGGCGGCAACAGCCGGCCCGCCCCCGTACGACTCCAGGTACGCGGCATAAAACTTACAGAGCCGGTTCACTTCCCCCGCCAGAGAAAGCATCCCCAGCGAGTAGCCGTCAGAAAGTTTTTCGTTAACCGCCGCGCAAATAGCCTTGACCGTTTTCTGAATCTCCCGCGCCGCGCCAGATTGCGCCTCAATCTCCGCCAGCGGAACACCCATCATTTCGGCAGTAATAAGATTAGCGTCAACCGTTTTACCATCCACGGCCTCCAACTCTTTAATAGAAATAAGATAATCCCGCAGCGTATACGGCAAAGGCGGCGCCAGCGGCATAGCCCGAAATTTAGACAGAAACATAATCGGGTCGTTAAACGCCCCCGGTTCAGGCGAAAGCATCGCCAAAATATTAAGCCGCTCAGTCGGGTCATTGTCATCCTCCGGGTCAAGACGCGGGTAGACCCCCTCCCACATATCCCGCACCAAAAAGAGCACCAGTTTAAGCGCGCAGGCGCAGTCTTTAAGCCCCCCGCAAGCCGTTTCCGCCACCACCAGATACGCCGCCGCCCGCAAATCCCGCGTTTTATTCCAGAGACCAAGACACCGTTCTTTCAGCTTTTTCCAGTCGGCAGTACGCCCCTCAACCGTTGAATCCCCAATCTGACCATCCGGCCTTCCCGCCGCCAGCGTATCCATTTCAAGATAGAGCGGGTCATACGCCAGATTTTCCCCCGCCGGATCCGCCCCCGCAAGCGGAAGCGCCAACT
Source organism: Spirochaetaceae bacterium (assembly GCA_031280455.1). The sequence continues at coordinate 6,120 of JAITGR010000155.1, read as the reverse complement.
CTTCATACACAATCACCGCGGACAAGCCTCCTTTTACCCAACACACCCACAATATAGCCCTCCGCCCATACCGTCAAGCGCCCGGCAGCCCCCATAGCCACGATACCCCGCACTACTATACGCTACCGGTATGAAAAAACCGCGATTTTTGAGCATCAGCATTTTGGCCGCCATACTTTCGGCCACCACCGCATACAGCCAGGGATTAGGCGGACGCGGCGCCGGGCTAAACGCCAAACAAATACAAACCGTTACCGTTACCCAGGCAAAAGAACTCCCCGATGACACCCTTGTAATTCTGACCGGCAGCATAGTCCAATCACTTGGCCGCGAACGCTACACCTTCCGCGACACCACCGGCGACATCGTTATCGAAATAGACAACGACCTTTTGACACTGCTCAACCTGGCAATAAACCCAGGCGACCTCATAGAAATCGGCGGCAAAACAGATATCAAGAAACGAACCGTCGAAATCGAAGTACAATACATAAGGAAGCACTGATTAAATCGGAATTCAACCGCGAATTACGCGAATGGACACGAATAATGCTAATAATGGCTCTATATTCGTTATAATTCGCGTACATTCGCGGATTTTTCCATTTTCAATTCTCAATTTAATCAGCGTTGTCTAGCCGCTGATGGCCAGACGGGCGGCGGCGCGGACTTGTTTGGCCAGCTTGGGGCTTATGGAACAGCGCCGCGCGATTTCTGCCGCGTCCGTCTGGGAGACCGCCTGCAAACTGCCGAACGCGCCCATAATTGCCGCCGCACGCTTTGCGCTTACGCCGTCCACCGATTCGAGCACCTTGAACTTGACATCTTTCGCGCGCAAACGCTGATTCAGCCCCGTCGCAAACCGGTGCGTTTCGTCCCGCACGGCTTGCAGCACCTTTAAACCTTCGCTGCGGCGGGACAGCCGCACCGGTTCCGCCGCGCCGGGCAGCCAGATTTCTTCATCGCGCTTGGCAAGACCGGCAATATCGCACTCGACACCAAGCTCATCCAACACGCCCTTTGCCGCGTTTACCTGCCCGATGCCGCCGTCAACCAAAATAAAGTCCGGCAGCGCCTGCCCTTCGCGCACCAGCCGCGAATACCGCCGCTCCACCGCCTCCCGAATCGCGGCAAAGTCGTCGACAATGCCCACGACCGTTTTTAGCCTGAAATGCCGGTAATTTTTTTTATCCGGCACGCCGTTTTTGAACGACACGAGGCTTGCCACAGGATACTTGCCGTCAAGCTGGGCAATATCGAACCCTTCGATGCGCGCCGGTTTTACCCGCAAGCCCAGCGCCGCCTTCAGTTCCACAAGCGCGGGAGCGGCGCCGCGCTCTTTGAGCCGCTTGCGTAAATCTTCCTGTGCGTTCATCCGAACCATGGCCAGCACCGCTTGGTCGCGCGTGCTTTCGGCGCAGCACAACGCCGGTGAACGCCCGCAAATCTCGCAAAAAAACGCCGCCAGCACCTCGTTCTGCCCGCCGGCATCCTCCGCGTAATCGGCCCACAAACTTTTTTCGGTAATAATTTTTGCCGGCGGCGGGCGGTCTTTGGTGTAGTAGCCGGTGATAAACGTAACCAGCGACTCGCCTTCGCCGGATGCCGAACGTGCGGAAAAAAGCTCGCGGCCGTTCAGCCGCCCCCCGCGGAACGAAAAAACCGAAAAACTTGTCAGCACGCCCTCGCTGGCGTACGAAATGTAATCGCGGCTTTCGGGGTCAAAATCCACAACGGCATTCACCGCCGAAATGTTTTCGATAGACCGGATAACATCGCGCAGGGTGGCGGCCTTTTCAAACTGAAACACGCGAGAGAGCCGGTGCATCTCCGCCGTTAAATCAATAATCAGCGCTTCGGTATCGCCGGACAAAAGCCGCGCCGCCGCTTCAATTTGCGCGCCGTACTCCGCAGGGCTGATGAGTCCCCGGCACGGCGCGTCGCAGCGTTGTATGTGGTAGTACATGCAGCCGGAACTCCGCCGCCTAAGCTGCTTGCACTTTCTAAACCGAAACAGCCGGTCGATGACCGCAAGCAGTGTATCAACCGCCTGCACGTTGGCGAACGGGCCGAAGTACCGCGAGCCGTCTTCCACAATGTGGCGGGTTTTGAACACACGCGGAAACTCCTCCGCGCCGATGCGAACCACGGGGTACGATTTGCCGTCTTTCAGGTCGATGTTGTATTTGGGACTGTGCTGCTTTATCAGCGTGTTTTCCAGGAGGAGGGCTTCGTATTCATTGGAAACAAGGATTGTTTCGATAGAGCGCGCAACGCGGAGCAGCGTCGCGGTTTTTATGTCTTTTACGCCATTAAAGTACGAAAGCAGCCGCTTTCGCAGCGATTTTGCCTTGCCAACGTACATAACCCGCCCGCCGGCAGACCGCATGATGTAACAGCCGGGCGCATCCGGCGCGGCGGACGCAGCCGCTTTCAGTCCAGAGGCGGCCGTTTTCAGTTCGGCACACACCGCCTTACCCTGCTACACTACCACGAGCGGCGCACTCTAGCGGAGTAGCTGCAGCACCGCGTTGTTGCGCGAGTTCGCCTGCGCGAGCATTGCCACTCCCGCCTGCGATAAAATCTGGTCGCGGACATAATGCACCGTTCTGGAAGCCATATCCGTATCCCGAATCCGCGATTCGGCAGCCTGCAAATTTTCCGCCGCCGAGTCGATGCCGGTTATCGTGTACTCCAGCCGGTTCTGATACGCCCCCAAATCGGCGCGCTGTTTGGAAACTACCTTTAACGACATATCCAGCGTACCGATAGCGCGGTTCGCGTCCTCCGGCGTCTGTATGCCGATAGATTCAATCGCGCCGATACCGCGCAGCCCCAAGCCAGCCGCCGTCATTGTCCCGATAAACACCTGCTTACGCTGGTCCATGTTCGCGCCGATATGAAACCACATCGACGCCGTGGGAACGCCCGCTTCGGGCGAAGCGAACCGGCCGGTAAGCATGTTAAGGCCGTTAAACTGCGCGTGGCTGGCGATACGGTCAATTTCATCAACAAGCTGGGAAACTTCAACCTGAATCATCAAACGGTCTTCGTTAGTGTAAATGCCATTCGCCGACTGAACCGCCAGCTCCCGCAAACGGTGAATGATGTCCTGCGTCTCCTGCAAATAGCCCTCGGTTGTCTGAATAAAGGAAATGCCATCCGCGGCATTCTGGGAAGCGCGGTTAAGGCCGCGAATCTGGCTGCGCATTTTTTCTGACACAGCAAGACCCGACGCATCGTCCCCCGCACGGTTAATCCGTTCCCCGGAACTGAGCTTTTCCATGTTTTTAGTGGCGCTCAACTCTGTAATGGCAAGAGACCGCTCGGCGAACATCGCGCTCATATTATGATTGATAACCATGTTAAACTCTCCTTAAACACCTGCCGATACTAAAAAAGCAAGTGCTTAATACGCCGGATAATCCAGAATCCCCCTCAAGCGCACAATAAACGTCTTACCACCAATATCGGCACAAATCCGGCAAGACTTTAGCATTTTCCGCAAAAACCCAAAAAGTGTCAAGGCCCGCCCCTGCCGCCTACGGCGGCGGCACCCCTGCGCCAAGCATTTTTGCCTTGTCGAATGTGCTACGCGCCGCAGGCGCTCCGAACACATTCGAAAGGCAAAAATGTCCGCGCAGGGGCTCCGCAAGGCGGCCGTTTCGGGCTTTTGCGGGGGCGGTTTTGGCGCTTTGCGCCAAAACCGCTGTGGTAGAAAATCGCGCGTGCGCGATTTTCGCTTGTTCGCGGGTGTCGCCGCGGAGCGGCGCGGGGGCTATTAATGGCCGGCGACCCAGCCCAGACTAAGCCCCGCGCCCTTCATTGACCAGGAGCGCAGATAGTCCTGCGAGCGCATGTCAACATTCAGGTAAAAGCCGAAACGCCGCCAGTTAAACCGGAAGCCCGCGCGGTTTTGGGCGATTTTGTCGACCATACCGGTAAAAAGCGAAAACTGAAAAAAACTGGCCGGCGAAAATATCGTTTCAATACCAAGATTAAAAAACACCTCCTCGCCGGGGTTGAGAAACGCGACACCCAAACTAGGCCGCACCGTCCAGCCGTCGTTCCCCAGCGGACGGTAGAGCGCGTACACGCCGATTTCCACCGGACGGAAAACCCAGAAATTCCGCACACTGTAAAATTGCTCCAGCTCCGGTATTTTTACCGTAAAACCCTCCAAAACCCCGCTGCCCAAATCCAGAATTTTCCCCTCCATGCCAATCCGCCCCCTGTTGGACAGCACGGACGGCATCAGCGGAATGTGCGAAATCTCCAGCCCCGCGTCCAGAATGTTAAACACCGGCCGCTCCAGGCAGAGGCTGGCATCGAGACCACCCAGGGTGGTTACCACAAACCCGTCCGTAAAACTGAAGGGGATGTACACGTCAACCCCGCCGGTAAGCCAGGCGGAAAACGTGCTGTCCGCCTGTATTGAAAGTTTTTGCGCGCTTTTTGGAATGTACACCAGCGGCAGGTACCAGGCGGGACGCAGCGTTAGTGTATAATGTTCAAATATACGGCGCGTCCATTCAAACGAAACAAGCTCGGCAAACAACGCGCCGGAAACCGTCAGCGACGGCGTTATGTTGTGGTTTTGCATATTGCCCTGGGCAAAGAACGAAAAAAAATCTTTGGAAAAATTGGCGTCCAGCCGCGCGTCCATGGTTAAAACCGAAACGCCGAGCGGCTTTTCCTTGATGCGCCGAAAATCCATCCGCAGAAATTCCCAGCGCGCCGCCAGATTTATGTTGAGCCCTTCCGGTTTGGTCAGACTGAAATTGTCCAGCACGCGGTTAAAGTCGATGTGCAGCTCGGCGTTTTTTTTGAAAATGTCAAAAAAGCCCAGGTACAAATCCCAGGCAAGCCCCGCCTGGAAGGACGCGCCTACTTCAAACGCCCGCGCCGGCCCGTTACGCCCGCGCGTATCGGGCGTGTACACCCAGTAATTGTACAGCGAGCTCCAAAAACGCGCCCACTTTTCCGCCCGCCGCGCCCGCGCATCCAGAGCCGCCGCCGATTCTTCGGCAAACGGTTCCTCCGTGCGCTGGGCGCAAAGCGGCGGCGGGAGGAACACACCGGCAAGCGCGAGAACAAACGCTGAAATGCGGCGCGGCACCTTCATACAGAAGCGGCTGCCTTCAGAAACGAGTTGATTTTTTCCGCCGCCGCCTGGTACTCGCAGTTGTCAATTTGCTCCCGTATATACGCGACAATGCCGTCGTCGGCCGTATAGCGGTATTTTTCAAGCTCCCGCAAAACATCGTCAATCTCCACCATGTCGTACGATTCACAGGCGCGCGAAATACGCGCAAGCAGTTCCGGCGGCGGCCGCTCGCGCGCCTCTTTGCCGGCTTCAGCATCCTCCCCGGCAAACAACACCCCGTTCAGACCGGCAATCAGCGTCTCCGTCCGCGCAAGCAGCTCCGGCGTTTTACGCGCAACCAGCGCGGCATCGCCCCCCTTGGCAGCCCGCTCCAACTCCTCGGCAAGCTCCCCCGCCAGCACCCCGCCAATCGCGCGCGCCGAACCCTTTATGCCGTGCACCAAAATCGAGTAGTCGCTGCCAGGAGGATAGCCGCCGGACATAATCTGCCGGATTTTTTCCACCACAGGCGGCGTATTCCGCACAAACGACTTCAGAATGTTTTTGTACATACCCGCATTGGTAAACCGCCGCAGCCCGTCGGCAAAATCCATACCCTCTATGGCAATATGGTCAAACTCGGCACAGTCTTCGGCGTCCCCGTCCTGCCCCGGCGCCGGCGCGCGGCACCGCCCCAGCCTGGCCATCTCCCTGTCCAGTTTTTCAATATCGAGCGGCTTGGCGAGGTAGGCGTTCATACCCGCGTCCAGAAACATCTTCTCGCTTTCGGCCATGGTATTCGCCGTCAGCGCGATAATCGGGACTTCCTTCGCGTACATACCGTCCAGCGCGCGAATCCGCGCAGTCGCCTCGATGCCGTCCATCTCCGGCATCATGTGGTCCATAAAAACAACGTCGTAGCGCGGCAGCGCCCCCTTAATCACCCGCACCGCGGCGGCGCCGGAAAGCGCCCCGTCGCAGTCCATGTTGTACAAAGAAAGTATGCTTTTAGCCACGTCAATGTTCGTTTTAAT
>JAITGR010000204.1 GCA_031280455.1 Spirochaetaceae bacterium | reverse complement strand
TCTTTTTTTAAGGTGAGTTTGTGCCCCGCCCCAAACAGCGCCGCCAAATCCGCCTCGCTTAAATGAACGTGCTTATTGGATATTCCTACTTCTACTTTGTATGCCATTTCCATGCTCCTTTTGCTAAAAATGTAATTTATTGTATACGCAAAGCGCGTTGCGTGGCAAGAGCCTTTTCGGATTTCGGATTTCAGATTTCGGATTTCAGAATTTTGGGCGATATACCGGAGTAAACCAGCGCGTTCCGCCTTGCTCTGATATGCCGGCGCAAGGTCTGAAATCTGAAATCCGAAATCTGGCCTTGGGCGATATACCGGAGTAAACCAGCGCGTTCCGCCTTGCTCTGATATACCGGACAAAAGACCGGCAACAGACAAATAGAGCTGTTCTAAAACTGAAGTTTCAGAACAAGTCTAATGTGCGCGCGGGATCGCCCTACTGGGCGGCGACGAGCAGGGCGCCGCTTTTGGAGTCGCGGACTTTTTCAGCAGGGGAGGGACACGTTAGCAAAGCGCCGGGGACAAAAGCGCGGCAAAAATCGCTGTCGCCGCACACCAGGGCAAGCCCCGCGCGGGAACAGGCGTACACCCCCCGCTTGCCGCCCGAAAGCGCCACCGGCGCGGAAAGCGCGCGCAGCCGTAGCACCCCGCCCGCACCCTCCGGCACCGCGGTTTTCGATGCCGCGCCCGCCGGTTTTTCCGCCAGCATAAAAGAAAGCGTGATTTTTTCTTTAGACAGCCGCGCCTTTTGGGAAAGCGCGTGCAGCGATGCGGGCGCGTCCTCGGTGCCAAACACAAAATGACACCACTTTTTACCCCGCCGGCCACCCGCGGCAGGACAGACCAGCCGGTGCGGACACGGAAGCCGCAGTTCGCAGCCACCTTCAATAAACGCGCCGCGCAGCCGGCTTAAAAACTGACCTGCGGCAGGCACACCGGGTTCGGCAACACACACACGCCCGCCAGCGCGCAGCAACGCACAGAGCGTTCTCGCCGTTTTCCCCGCAAACAGCGCGAGCGCCCCCGCGTCTCCCTGCTTTATCGGCGCGTATATTTCGTTGTATACGTTAAATGCGTACACAAAATCCAACCCGCCATCGCCCGCACCGCGGAACCGGCTTATTTCGTTTTTTACCAGCCGAATATCCCAGCACCCCGCGCCCGCCCCTTCAGTTTTTTGCGCCAGCGCGGCAAATACCGCCTGACCGGCATCCAGCGCCCGCGCGTTTTTGTCGACACAGTAGAACGTAAGCCGCACTTTACGCAGCGCCGGAAAGCATATCCACAGCGCGATGGGGACCGCCAGCGTACCGGAACCCAGGTCGGCGCAGACAACGCCGTCGCGCACAGGCGGACACAGCACGGGCGCGGCATCGCCAGAAAACAGCACACACAACTTGTACACATTCCACGGCAAAAAGTACCGCAGATACGCCGAAAGCGCCCGTCCGCCGCTTAAATACCCGCCGTCGCGCTCGGAACGCGCGGACGTGAGCAGACGGGAAAGCGCGGCTATATCGGCGGGGAGCCGCGCGGCAAAACGCGCCGGCAGCGGAAAACACGCCTCGACACAGGCGGCCAGTGCGGCCAGCGCGGCGCGTTTTTCTTCATTCAGCCTGCCAAACAACAATTCCACAACGCTAAAACTCCCGCAAGATTTTTTTTTGCTCGCGGTTCAGCACATACATATTCAACAATTCGCCGCGCACCGCGGCAAGCGTCTGGCCGCGCTCTTCCCGCGCGTTTTCCTGCTCGCGGTACAACTGCTCGCGCGCGCCTTCCAGCGTGTATTTTTTTTCCTGCACAAGATATTTTATGCGGAGCAAACTCTGCACATCTTTTTTGGAGTACACCAGCTTGCCCGTGCCGTCCTTGCGCGCCTGCACAAGCGGAATTTCCTTTTCCCAGTAGCGGATAATGTGTCCCTTTACCCCCAGCATCTTTTCCAAATCCGCCGACGTAAACACATTCATGCGCGCCCCCCGCTCCGCCGCCCCTCTGGCCGTTCTTCCCTGCCGGAGCGGCAGATTTCAATTTTTACCGGAATCATCGGGTAGCCCAGGCCGGCGCGGATTTTTCGCCGCAGATACGCCAGATACGCTTCGGTACACGAGTGCGGTCTGGACGCAAAAAGCCGGAACACCACCGGATTGCAGCTCGTCTGCACCCCGTATTTTATGCGGAAGCGCGTCCTCGGCCCGGCAGGCGGCGGATTCTCTTTTTGCCAGACCTCCAGCGCGGCGTTCAACGCAGATGTGCTGGTGTGCAGGTTAAGCTGCGCCGCCATTTTGACACACGTCGAAAGCAGCGCGTCCACCCCCGCGCCAGTGAGCGCGCTGACCGGCAGCACCGGCGCCCAACTCATCTGACCAAAGAAATAGCGGAATTTATCGAGCACCGCGTTGAACGTGTTTTTCACATCGCCCATCGTGTCCCACTTATTCAGCGCGAACACTACCCCCCGCCCCCGCTCTTCCGCGAGCGCGGCGATTTTCTTGTCCTGGTCGCTCAAACCCTCCGCGGCGTCAATCAGAATAATCACGATGCTGGCGCTGTCCATGGTTTTTATCGCGCGATTAACGCTGTAGTATTCAATATTGCCGGAAACCCGCGCTTTACGGCGTATGCCGGCAGTGTCGCACACCAGAAAACGCCGCCCCCGCCACAGAAAACTACCCTCCAGCACATCGCGCGTTGTGCCTGCCACGGGGCTGACAATAGACGCCGCGCTCGCGGTCAGCCGGTTCGACAGCGTAGACTTACCCGTATTCGGCTTGCCAACCAGCGTGATACGCACCGCCTCCTCCACGCCCCCGGCGGCAGGACGCACCGCGGAAAAATCCAGCTTTTCAACAATCGCCGCCTTCAGATTTTCAATATTATCCCCGTGTTCGGCGGAAATCATACACAGCGACGAAAACCCGTAGCGCGTCAGATTCCATGCCTCCGGCGTTAGCCGCCCCCCTTCAGTTTTGTTGACCGCGACCAGCAGTTTGTCCCGAAGCGGGCGGAGCGTTTCGATAAACTCCTCGTCCTCGCCGGTAAGCGCGCCGGCCTCCAGCACCAGAATAACCAAGTCGGCACGCTCCAGCGCCGCCAGCGCGCGGTCGACCACCACATCATCCAGCCACGCGGCGTCCGCATCCTCCGGCCTGTCAAGCTTAAAGCCGCCGGTGTCCACCAGGCGCAGCGGCTTACCCAGCACAAAAGCATCCTCGCTAACCGGGTCGCGTGTCAGACCGGCACACGGGTCGGTAATCGCCCGCCGCCGCCCCAAAAGCCGGTTAAACAACGTCGATTTCCCCACATTGGGACGACCCGCAATAACAACAAGCGGCAGATTTTCAAATGCGGTAGTGTTCGCGCTTTCCATAGAGCCCCCGGCGGACGCCGTTACCAAGCCGAAAGCGTACTTGCGGCAGTTTTCGCCTTCGCTTCCGTTTCGTACATCCGCAGCTCATCCTCTTTAAGCCAGCCCTGGTACGCGCCGCTTACAAAACTCCAGTTTTCCGTTTTGCCGGCCAGCACCACCGCCGTACGCTCCAAAACCTGAACAATAGCACCTTTACGCAAAAAACCGAGCGATATCCCCCCTTCCCCCTGACGGTCCAAGACATGCGTGTAATTCGTCGTTACCACACCATACCCAATGACAGAGCGCGAAAGCGGCGCCGTGAGCGGCGGCACAATATCGCGGTCGAGCGCTTTGGGCGCGCACGAAGCGGCGGCAAATAGCGTAATCAAAACAAGACGAGCGCGTTTCAAGCGAGTTTTTCCGTAATACAACTAAAAATCTGAAAATCCGAAGGCGTCCAGACCAGCGCCGCCGCCTCGGCAAGACTCACCCAACGGCACTCCGAATGCTCGCGCAAGGTCAGAACGCCGCCTGAAAACCGGACGCGGTACGCGACAAGACGGCGCTCCGTACCCTTGTGAACAAAGACACATTCGGCCAGTTTTTCTTCGCACACAATCGCCACCCCCAATTCTTCCATAAACTCGCGCGCTAACGCCGCCGGCACATCCTCGCCCGCCTCCACCTTGCCGCCTGGAAACTCCCATGTACCCGCCATAGCGCCGCCCGCCCCCCGCCGCGCGACAAAAACAGCCCCGTTTTCAAAAGCGACACCGGCGCACGAAAGACACATTACTACAAAAAAAGCGCCCGGGGCAGCAAGAAATGCAACGCGCCGGCAATCATGGCACCAAGACCAATAAAGCGGCGGTGGCGGGCAATCAATTCAAAAAAAACACCCCGGCGCGGCGTGTCGCTGTCGCGGGAAAAATACTCATCACACAAACTCAGGCCAGCCGCCAGCGAAAAAAGCGCCGGAACCAGGTCGCCGGCCAGCGGCACATCACCCTCGATAGGCGAAAGCAGCGCCAGCACGCCCGTAACAAGCGAGGCAATCCCCACCCCCAGACGGCAGGCGCTATACTTACCCGACAAACTGAACACCGACTCAAACGAAAACTCCTCGTCAGCATTCTTAAAAAGCATCCACCCCGCCAGCGCGGGACACATAACCGACAACACATACACTTGCAGCATACACGCCCCTCAATCACCCGCATCCAGACCAAAAAACCGGTTGGAATTTTCCCACAATTTTTCGGCCGTTTCCTCCAGACTCAAACCAAGCAGCTCCGCCAGCGCCGCCGCCGTTTCATTCAGATATTTAGGCATATTCCGCTTGCTCCGGTACCGCGCCGGCACCATAAACGGACTCTCCGATTCAATAAGAATACGATCAGGCGGCAGCGCCGCGACTGTATCGTGCAAATTCTTGGCATTACGATACGTCAAATTCCCCGCGAACGAAAAATACAAATTCAAGTCGAGCGCTTTTTTGGCATACTCGGCATTTTCGCTGTAGCAGTGCAGAACACCGCCACGCGGAGGCAGCCGGTCGCGCAGAATATCCAGCACATCGTGACCCGCGTCCCTATTGTGAATAATCACCGGCAGATTATATTTCGCCGCCAAATCAAGCTGCGTAATAAACAACTCAATCTGCGTTTTTTTCTCGCCAAACCGGTGATGATAATCCAGCCCCGTTTCGCCGATAGCAATAACCCGCGGCAGCTTCAAACTCTGTTCAATAGTTTTAACCCAGTTTTTTCCCGGATTATTCACCTCAGAAGCCGCCACACCAACCGCGTGATACACATTCGTGGCAGACTTCAGATTTTCGTAAACCTTTACAAAATCAAGAAGACTATTACAAATAGACACTATCCTGGAAACACCAGCAATCTTTGCTTCTTGCGTAACAAAAAGCTGGTCGATAGGGTCGTCAAAAATAAGCCCAATATGGGCATGAGTATCAAAATACTGCATGATTGTACCAAACCGATAAAAAAATAAAACCTTAACGCTTCCGCAAAAGGCCGTTCCCATAAAAATACGGTACAAAACTGTAAACGATACCGCAAGCCCTGTCAATACCGCGCATTGCGCCATGTAAAATCTAAGGAGGCACTGATTTATTCGGATTTAACCACGGAAAGCACGGAAACCACGCGGAAAGCCCTATTTATTCCGCGAGAATTCCGCGTTTTTCCGTGGTTTGTTTTACGCGATGTGCATTCGCCATGTATGGCGCTCGCCATGTATGGCGCAATCAGCGTTACCTTAACTTAAAAACGCATGGCAGCCGAAATCAAAAAAACTCGTCCAGGACAGACGTGGAAAATCCCTCGGCGCGGAGCGCGGCGCGGGTGGCGGCGGCATCACCGGCGCGCCCCAGATAGCGGTCGAGCAGCGCAAGCTCCGTTTCCGGGGTAAGCAGCGCCTTCAGCACCTTTCGCGCGGTGGGCGATGCTATACCTTTTGCCAGGAGCCGCCCGTACAACACGCGGGGACTTTCCGCCTTCCGCGTAAGCCGCGCGCCCAGCCACAGCCGCGCGTAGCGTTCATCGTCCAGCACCCCCGTGTCCTGGAGCGCGGCCACTACCGGCGCAAGCGACCGGCGGGAATGGCCGCGCCGCAGCAGTTTTGCAGAGAGCCCCGCCGTGCATTGTTCGGAGCGCGATATAAGTTTGAGCGCGGCATCTTCGGCGCTGGAACAGGCGGCGGCAAAACGCAGGGCGGCGCTTTCGTCGTCGTCCAGCACTTTACCGGCTTCGGGCGGCGCGGCACCGGCGGCTTCCACGTAGGTTTCCCGTGCGCGAAACGTCTCGCCTGTGTCAAAAACGCCGGTGTACACACCGTTTACCAGCCGGAGTTTTTCAAGGGTCATCGCCGCGTTCCTCCATGTACGAAAAATGGCCGCGCAGCACCCGCTCCATACCGGCAAGTGTTTTTTCGCGGTTTATGCAGGTGCGCAAGTAGTGCGCCCATTTGAGGTTGTCAACAAAGTAGTGAAAAAAACGCCGCGCCCTGCCGGCGTGGAATTCCGGCGGCTGATAGCGGGCGAGATAGTCCAAAAACCGGAGCGCCGTCTCCTGCAAAAACGCCCCGCGCGCGGCTGCCATTGCCGGTATTTCCGGCACAGCCGGTATTTCCGGCACAGCCTCACTTCGGCAGCGGCCAAAAATCCAGGGCTCTTTTACCGCAAGCCGCCCCAGCATGAGCGCATCGCAGGCGGAGTGCGCCGACCGCGCCGCGAGGCCCGCCGCGCTGGATATGTCGCCGTTACCGGCAACTTCAATCCCCATGCAGGCTTTGAGCGCTTCAACATAGTCCCAGCGGCTTGCGCCGCGGAATTTTTCGCGCGTCGTTCTGCCGTGCAGGGTTATGCGCTCGATGCCTTCGCTTTCCAGCCGCCGGCAAAATTGCACCAGGTACTCAAAGTCAGATGTTTCGCCAATACGCAGCTTGACGCTCAGGCGTTTTTTTACCAGCGGCCGCAGCGCCGCGACAAGACCGGCGGCGGCATCGGGGGAACAGAGCCAGGCGGCGCCCGCGTTTTGGCGCAGGATGGCCGGCGCGCAGCAGCCCATGTTGATGTCGATGCCCAGACAGTCTCTGCTGTCCAACAGGGCGGCGGCGCGGCAGAGGGTACGCACATTCCCGCCG
>JAITGR010000190.1 GCA_031280455.1 Spirochaetaceae bacterium | reverse complement strand
GCAATTTCCCGCGCGGACAACCCGCCGGCCTCGAGAAACGCGAGCGCCGCGGCATACGCATAGTTCCCGCCCGACCCGATAGCCAGCACATCTCCGGCAGGTTCAATCACATCACCCGTTCCCGAAACAAGCAGCGTTTTTTTGCAGTCGGCCACCAGCAGCAACGCTTCCAGCTTGCGGAGCGCACGGTCGAGCCGCCACTCCTTGGCAAGCTCGACCGCCGCCCGCAGCAAATCATTCGAGTATTCCTTCAGCTTACCCTCAAAACGGTCGAACAGCGTAAAAGCATCGGCAGTAGCACCGGCAAACCCGCACAGCACCTTGCCATCCGCCAGCGTCCGTACTTTGCGGGCGTTGTTTTTCATAACCGTATCGCCCATCGTTACCTGGCCGTCCCCCGCCATCGCCACTTCACCCTGCGTGCGCACGGCAAGGACGGTCGTACTGCGAAACCGCGTCTTTCTTTCCATGAATAAAGATACTGCCCTAAATACCACAAAAATACCAGAGGGTCAGGGCGAGCGCCGCAGCACTTGCACGCGGCGGAGATTTCCGGCTAGGCTATACGCATGAATGAACGGCTTGCGACCTTTTTGAACCGGTATGCCGAAGTATGCGCGCTGATTGAAGATGCCGCACTGGTAAAAAATCAGAACAAATACCGCGAAACGATGAAGGAATACGCCTTTTTGCACGAAATCGCGCAGACGGAGCAGGAACTCCAGCGGCTGGATGCGAGTATTGCCGAAACGCGCGCGCTTGCGGCGGAAGAACGCGACGGCGAACTGCGGGAGCTCGCGCGGGAAGAGCTTAAAGCGCTGGAAGAGCGCCGCGCCGGTGTTGAGGCGGCACAAAAACTACTGCTTGTACCCAAAGACCCGCTGGACGAAAAAAATATAATTATGGAAATTCGCGCCGGCACGGGCGGCGAAGAAGCCGCGCTCTTTGTCGCCGATTTGTACCGCATGTACGCGCGCTTTGCCGAGACCCGCGGCTGGCGTTTTGAGATTATGAACCTGAACGAAACAGAACTTGGCGGCTATAAGGAAATTGTTTTTTCAATCACCGGCGAGCGCGTGTACGAAAACCTGCGCTACGAGTCCGGTGTCCACCGCGTCCAGCGCGTTCCCGAAACTGAGGCTTCCGGCAGAATTCACACGTCCGCCGTAACTGTCGCCGTGCTGCCGGAAGCCGAAGAAACGGAAATTGAAATTAAGCCGGAAGATTTGCGCGTTGACGTCATGCGTGCCGGCGGGCCCGGCGGCCAGTGTGTCAACACCACCGACAGCGCCGTCCGGCTCACCCATTTACCAACAGGGCTTGTTGTAATTCAGCAAGACGAAAAAAGCCAGATTAAGAACAAAGCAAAAGCGCTGCGCGTTTTGCGGGCGCGTCTTTTTGAGCTGGAGGAGTCGAGGAAAAACGCCGAACGCTCCGCCGCGCGCAAGAACCAGGTCGGCACCGGCGACCGGAGCGAGCGAATCCGCACCTACAATTTCCCGCAGAACCGCCTAACCGACCACCGCATCAACGTAACGCTCTACAAACTCGACCTCATCATGCAAGGAGACTGCGGCGAACTCTTTGACGCGCTAAAACTATCCGCTCGGGAAGCCGCGCAGTAATGCCGCCCTGTAGAGGCTGTTGCAAAACTTCAGTTTTGCAACAGCAACCTCTTAAAACCTGGTCTTTGCTCTTTTGGGCGGCTTTGGTATATTTAGGGCAATGCTGATTAAATCGAATCTAATCAGTGCTTCCTTGAAGGTGTGGCGGTAAATATGGGTAAGCGGTTTTTCGTAACGCAGGGCTGGCGCGGGCTTTTTGCGGGAGGGCTTTTTGCGGCGCTTTTGGGCGGGGTCTCGTGCGAACAACCGAATAGCCGCACGCCGACGAAGCTGCCGAACGGGCCTGTCGTGGCGGAAGAAAACGGCGAAATGAATAATCCGGTTACGGCGATTCAGGATGATAAGGGTAAGCTCCGGGTTGTTAAGCAAACGAGTTCCGCGCCGCCTTCGTATATTTTGCAGGGGAACAGGGGTTCGGAGCGGCTTGTTATTGCTCCCGGGCTTAACAGCAGCTCCGCTGTTGCTGATGTGTACGTTGATGGCGCGCTGTGGGGGTCGTATCTGGGGAGCGGTTCATGGCAGTGGCCGGAGGCTGCGGTGGTAGAGGCGGAGGATTTTCCGGCGGACGAGCCCGCGCTGGCGTTTACCTCAGGCGCAATGACTGCGGTGGACGAGGAAGAGCGCAACATCATCGACTTTACGTCTTCCTACAGAATTGAAATCAACACGCGGCTGCCCGATAGTTCCGCGCCGCCGTATATCTACACCTATATTGTCAACCCGTATCCGGCAGAGGAGCCGGCGGAGGGTACGACATCGCAGGGGACGATTAAGGCGCGGCTTACCGGCGATTTTACGCGGGTTTTTCCGGGGAGTACCTACGGCGCGGCTGCCGGCGCGGGCTGGATTGCCAAGGAAGTTCAGGCTTTGGATGAAACCGGCGCGATTGTCGGCAGTACCTTGTGGGACGGCGGCCTTCTGGATGGGCGGTTTTTCACGATGCTGCTGATGGGAGACGCCGAGGCGGAGATGGGGCCTGTCAAGTACCGTGTCGTGTTTCAAAAGACTGGCGCGGCCCCGCACTACAGTTATCCGCCGGTGCCGCTTACGACGTTTAATCAGGCGGGGTCGCACACCATCTACCCGGACGAGGTGCGCTGCGACGCGACTGCCGCCGCCACGCAGGATGTGTGGCTGGTGAACGGCGCCGATTACGAGGTGCCGCAGGACGGTACTATCACCGGCATTGTGCTGGAGACGGCGGCGGCGAACTCCGCGCCGGTGTTCGCGGGGGTGTGGCGGAACGCGCGGGTTGGTGCGCGGGCGGCTAAAATCTACGAAACGCCGGTCGAGGCGGCGGCGGGGAATACCACGCTGCCGGTTGAATGGCAGGTTAAAAAGGGCGATAAAATCGGCATTATGCTGAAAGGGCAGACGGCGCCGTTTGTGTTTATCAACCCGCATGTCAACGGTATGGCACTGGTCATTGACGCCGCCGACAATTGTTCTGCCGCATCGACGTTCTCGGCGGTCAGTATTGGCTACACGTTTGTCGCCCAGGATTCGGCACGGCAGTTCCATGAATTGCCGCTCACGTTTGCCGCCATACCTGTCGGCGGGCCGGAAAAATACCGCGGCGCGAGTGCCGAGACTATTTTACGCACGATAGGCGGCGCGGCTTCGCCGTTTCCGGCCAACGGCTGCTATATGCTTATGGAAGATGTCAAGCTGGGTTCAAGTGAATGGACGCCTATCGGCGGCGGCGGGCGGTTTAGCGGCACGTTTTTCGGGCAGGGCTACACCGTAAGCAATGTAAAACTGAAAATGATTTCTACCGGTACGGGCAGCCTCGCGGGCTTTTTCGGCTGGACGGGCGGCGGCGAGGAGGAGCCGGTTATTATTCAGGATTTGAATCTTGTTATTAACACCGCCGCCCCGCTGGAGCTTGCCGGTAGTTCCGCCGCCTATGTGGGGCTGGCTGCCGCCCGCGCGGTGAACACGCATTTTATCAACGTACACACCCGCTCCGACTCCCCGTCCCGCCCGCTGAAAATACAGGGGGATCTGCCGCGCGCGGCGTATACGGCTGGTGTGTGCGCGTATTCCAACGGTGCCAATCTTATTGAAAACACGTCGAATTCGGTTGACTTTGATATTAGCCTTCAGAATGAAGAGGCTGCCGGCACGTTGTATGCCGGTGGGCTGGCTGGCCGCGCCGACAAAGTGGATCAGCGTATTACCGGCAGTTACAACGATGCGGATATAAATGTTGTGTATACAGGGACGGGCGGCGGAAAGATTTTTGCGGGCGGCATTGCCGGCAGAATTGAGCAGCCTTCCACGGTAAGCGGCTGCTATTCAACAGGGAAAATAAGCGCCTGCGCGCCGGCGCTTTCCGGCGATTTTTGGCTGGGCGGCATCGCGGGGGAAGCGCATACGGACAATATCGCCATTATGGAGTGTTACGCGGCGGGATCTATCGTCTGGCAGGGCGGCGGCGCGATCTATGCCGGCGGCATTGCCGGCTACCGGCCGGTTACGAACACCAAAGTCGCCAGGAACGCCGCCCTTCTGCCCGCTTTTTCCGGCGATGCCGCCGCCGCCGAGTTGTACCGCATCGCGCGCGGGGCGAACAATCAGGGCGAAAATGCCGCGTACGGCGGTATGCTGCGCGGGACGGCGGGGCTTTTTGCCGAAAGCGGCGCAAACGGCGCCAATGCGACGCTGGCCGGTGTATCCGCGCAGGCCGCGTACAGCGCGCTCGACTGGAAGTTCGCGTCCGCCGGTTCCGGCGCTGGCGGCGAGGAGGCGCGCTGGGTGCTGCTTTCCGGCGCGGCGTACCCGTTCCCGCTTTTGTCGTGGCAGGCGCGGCATCTGGGCGAAAGCGCCGACGCATCCGGCAGGCCGTATTCGTGGTGGGAGGCGGCGCTGCCTGCCATTAAAGAGACCTGGGCGCAGGATGCGGCCTTTGCGCCTGGCGAGGCGCAGAGCTGCATTATTCCGCACACGTTCCCCGAAGATGCGCCGCTCTAACTCCGCCGGAAACGGTATGCCCAAACGATTTTTTCTGATTTTCGCGCTGTGCCTCTGCTGTGTTCCGTCCGGTTTTTCGTTCGATGTAAAAATGACGGAGGCGGTCTACGAACGAAGGGTTGCCGGCGAGGGGGTGTTCCAGTTCGACTTTAGCCTGGCCGAGCTTAAAGGCGCGCCCAAAGCAAGCATCGAGCTGGTTAAAAAACTTATATATTCCGGCAAAACCATTCAGGAATACATCGCGTATAAAGAAAAACTATTCATAGGCACGGGCGGCGGCGCAAATGGATTTTCCAAAGCGGGCGGCTATACATCAAATTACAGCGAAACAACGGACATTTTGTTTTTGAGCGGCGCGTATATTCTGGTAAAGTATACCGAAGAATTTTACCGCGCGCCTGCCGCGCACGGCATGACGCAGACCTTGTACTACATTATCGACACTGTTGAAAAGCGGCTTTTGGGCATTGATGATATTATTGAAACAGTGCCGGAAGCGGCGCTGCAAAAGGCGGTGGGGCAGAAATACAACCTGGATTTAAGCTACCGCCGCACGCTCTGGCCGCCGGATACTATCAGTTTTAGCACAAAGGGGCTGGTGCTTTTCTGGAATGTCTATTCAATCGCGCCGTATGTGTTTGGCCCCACCGAGATTGTGCTGCCGTTCAGTGTTGTAGAACCGTATCTTACCGCGAAAGGGCAAAGTCTGCAAAAGGCTTTTGGCATACGGTAGAGGTTGTTGCAAAACTTCAGTTTTGCAACAGCCTCGGCAGTGCGCCGTTCATTCCTGCCATTTCCCCAGCGAGCGGAGCATAAAGCCGCGTACATCAATTCCGTATATATGCTGTAATTTTTCGCTGGAAAAAAGCGCTTCTGCCCTGCCCGCCTCGTACACGGCACCGTCTATAACAAGCAGCGCGTTCTCGAAAAACGAATACGCAAGATTCAAGTCGTGCAGAACGCCGATGACAATTTTATTGTTCGCCTTTACCCAGCCGCTTAAATACTCCAGCAGCTCTATTTGGTGGCGC
>JAITGR010000138.1 GCA_031280455.1 Spirochaetaceae bacterium | reverse complement strand
ACGGCGGAAAGAAGGCTTTCTATGGCGGCCAATAGCGCGATTGTTACCGCGGCGGGGAAGACATCGACGATTATCTCCCAGCTTACGGACGGAAATACCGGCGCGGGTATAAGCTGCGGGATGCCGCCGAAGCGTGTCGCTATGGTTTCGACAGGGATGCCGCCCAGGTAGACTATGGCGCTTACCAGCAGTACGCCGGCGACCGCCGCGGGTATTTGCGGGAAGAAGCGGCGGACGAGTATGATTATCGCCAGTGTGCCCGCGCCGCAGGCGAGTGTGGCCAGGTCGATGGTGCCGGCTGCCCCGATGTATTCGGCCCATTTGGTAAAGAATTCCGGCGAGCTTGCCGCAAGGTTTAGGCCGAAGAAATCTTTTATTTGCTGCGAAAAAATAAGGACGCCTATGCCGTTGGTAAAGCCGGTGGTTACCGGATACGGTATATACTGGATGACTTTGCCCAGGCCGAAGATGCCCATGAAGCAGAGGAGTACGCCGGCGAGTATGGTGGCGGCGATAAGGCCGGACATGCCGTGGCGCGATATAACGCCGAATATAATGACGACGAAGGCGCCGGTGGGGCCGCCTATCTGAAAGCGGCTGCCGCCGGCGGCTCTTATGAAAAAGCCGGCGATGATGGCCGTCCACAAGCCTTGCGCGGGTGTGCTGCCGGCGGCTATGCTAAAGGCCATGGCTAAGGGCAGGGCGACTATGCCGACGATGATGCCGGCAACGCAGTCTTTGCCCAGCGCTTTAAGGCTGTAGCCGCCTGATTTTTTGTCGAACAGCTCCGCGGTACGGGGGATTAAATCGCGCGCGTTAAATAGTTTTAATGGCCGCATCGGTACTTCCTTCTTTGGGGTCGATAAGTTTTAACATTCTGACAAACGGCGAATTCGGCTTTTTAAGCTCGCGCGACCCCCGCGTTATTTTGCACAGCGAAAGCCCCAGGTTTTTGGCAATGATCCGCTGGGGCGTCTTTTTGCGCAGCGCTTTTACCAGCGCCCAGCGCGCGGCTATGTCGGCAATTTCCGCCGGCGTCCACAGTGAATGTAAAAATTCTTTTATACATTCCGCGTCCTGCTCCCGCGCCAGCGCGCTGGAAAGTTCGTCGATATTTTTTCCCGCATCGGGTAAAGCATTTTTCATAGCACTTATTTTTGAAACGCGCCGCGCTTCATTTTGCCGGAGCAAAAAGAATTACTGCCGAACGCGCTTTTACTCCATAGCGTATTTGGTTCTCCAGCGGAGATGTTTTGCCGGGTGGTATAAAATCCTCTGGCGAAGAAAAACTGGTATCGACTACTAAATGCCAGAGCTTACCGGGCGAGAGTTCGCACAGCGTAAACACGACATCTTTTAATCCGGCGTTAAACATCAAAAAGAAATCGTAATCGTCTTTATCCGCAAGCGTGTCGGCTTTGGTTCCGTTTAATATACACGAAAAAGCGTATTCGGTTTTTTGCCAGTCAATGACATCGCCTTTCGCGTTAAACCACACAACATCGGGCGGCGCGTTGTACTTTCCTTTGTGGCCGGTATAAAATTCAGGGCGCATAAAACACGGATGCCGCCGGCGGAACGCTATCATTTCTTTAACAAAGCGGTGCAGTCCCGTATTGCGCCGCAGCAGATTCCAGTCATACCACGAAACCGCGTTGTCCTGGCAGTACGCGTTGTTGTTCCCGCCCTGCGTCCGCGCGAATTCGTCGCCGCCCAGAATCATGGGCGCGCCCTGCGCGACAAGCAGCGTAACAAAAAAATTTTTCATTTGCTGAATCCGCAGCGTTTCGATGGCCGCGTCGCGGCTCGGACCTTCCCAGCCGTAGTTGTAGCTGATGTTGTTGTTGCCGCCGTCCTGGTTGTATTCGCCGTTTTCGTCGTTGTGCTTCGCGTTGTACGACACCAGGTCTTTCATCGTAAACCCGTCGTGGCTGGTGATAAAGTTAATGGAATGAAACGGCTTTCTGCCGTCGCGCAGATACAGGTCGCTGGAGCCGGAAAGCCGTGTCGCCAGCGCGCTTACATTGTTCGGGTCGGCGCGCCAGTACTGGCGCACATCGTCGCGGAAACGGTCGTTCCACTCCGCCCAGCGCCCGCCGGGGAACCAGCCCACCTGGTAGGCCCCCCCCGCGTCCCACGCCTCCGCGATTATCTTGGTGTGGCGCAGCACGGGGTCTTCGGCAATCTCTTCCAGAACCGGCGGGTTTTCCATAAGTTCGCCGCGCTGGTTGCGCCCCAAAATCGAACCTAAATCGAAGCGGAAGCCGTCGACGTGCATGTGTATAACCCAGTAGTGCAGGCAATCGACTATCAAGCTGCGTACTACCGGGTTGTTACAGTTTACGGTATTGCCGCAGCCTGAATAATTTTGGTAGTAGCGTTTATTTTCGTTTAATATATAGTAAATTGAATTATCAAATCCGCGGAAGCACATGGTCGGCCCCAGCTCGCTGCCTTCGGCGGTATGGTTGAACACGACGTCGAGAATGACTTCTATGCCCGCTTTGTGGAGTTCTCGTACCATTGTTTTGAATTCAGTTATCTGGGCGCCGGGTGTTTTGTCCGCCGCATACGAAGCCTTGGGCGCGAAAAACGCTATGGTGGAATAGCCCCAGTAATTTTTAAGCCGCTCGCCGGTCTGCGGGTTGGAACGCAGCGATTCGTGTTCACAAAATTCATGCACCGGCAGTAGTTCAAGCGAAGTTATGCCTAAATCCTTGAAATACGGAATCATCTCGATAACGCCGCGGTAGGTGCCTTTGTACTGGTCGGGACACGGACACGAAGGGTGCATGGTGAGGCCGCGTACGTGTGTTTCGTAAAAGATGCTATGCCTAAGCGGATAGTTGAGGGGCAGGTCGCCTTGCCAGTCAAAGGTGTTGCCGGCGACAATGCAGCGCGGCGTTGAGTCGAGGTTGCTCTGCGGGTTGTACGAAAGGTCGCCGGCGGCGTCGCCCGCGATGTAGCCCAGGTTATCCGCGAAATTCCATCTCCCCTGCGGCGCGACCGCTTTTGCGTACGGGTCGAGCAGGCCAAGGTTCGGGTTAAACCGAAAGCCGCGCTCGGGGTTATACGAGCCGTCGGCGCGGTACAGGTACTGGCATCCGGCTGTGAGGCCTTTTACTTTGCAAAACCAGAGGTCGCCCAGCCTGTGTTCTTTGCCATCCAGCGGAATTTCGCGCCGGCGGGCGGCGGGCGTGCCGTCTTCGTACAGGATGAGCGTTATGCGTGAGGCGTGGCGGGAGAAAACAGAAAAATTAACCCCGTCGTGAACAACTTCAGCGCCTAATGGAAGCGGATTGCCCGGCTCCACCACAAGGCTGTTCAGATCCATGTACGCATTGTACTCTTTTATACAGAAACGTGTCTATAGGAGGGGGCCTGCCCAAAGTGCTGCGCACTTTGGCCTTGACGTTTTTTAGGCTTCGCGATACTCTCCCTTCACTATGAACGCAAACGCCGGTCAGAAAGCGCGGCACGCGCTGCGCACAGCGCAAATTTCTCTCAAGTTTAGCGGCCAACCCGCCGACACACACACAGAATTCGCCCCTCCGCCAGTAATCGGGCGTAATTCCAGGGAAAGGTCTGCCCGGACGCGGTTGTCAGTAGCCGGTTGTCAGTTGTCAGTCTTTCCGCCGATATATCTCATCAAGGCAGACGCGATGAGTTACTCCGGGCTATCGGCTAAAACCACTGACAACCGACAACTGAAAACTGACAACAGCGCCGCAGGCGCTCCGGCCCCTGAAACCCGAAAACAGCCAATACCGCCGGATTCGTCCGGCGTTTGGAAATATAAGATGTGCGGGATTCGCGCTGCGAAGCATTGCGCGACCGCCAAAGGAGCATAACGTATG
>JAITGR010000075.1 GCA_031280455.1 Spirochaetaceae bacterium | reverse complement strand
CGTATTTGTCGCTCGTGCGGCCGCCTGTGTGCGCGCCGGAAGTCATGGCTCCGGAGGCTGAGTTTTCGCAGGAGCGCGCGCTGCCGCTTATCAGCGTGCCGGAGCGGCCCTTGCGTACGCGGGCGGCGGAGATTCCGGCAATGGATGCCGCCGCGCGGCGGGCCGCGGAGCCGGCAGTACGCTTTCCCGGGACAGACCACCCGCTTACACGCCGGTACATTGAACGCTACTCGCAGGGCGGCCAGCTAAAATGGCTCGCCGCAACCCTAAAAGCCGGCGACCCGTACCTGGCGTTTATCCGGCAGGAAATTGAGCGGCGCGGCCTTCCCCCCTATCTTTTGTACCTGCCGGTTATTGAATCGGGCTTTGTGCCTTCGGCGCTCTCGCGGTCGGGAGCGAGCGGCTTGTGGCAATTTATGCGCAACAGTGTGCGGCCGTATCTCCAGATAAACGAATGGCTGGACGAACGGCGCGATTTTTACAAATCGACGCAGGCCGCGCTTTCCAAACTGGAAGAAAATTACAAAACCTTTGGCGACTGGTATCTCGCGCTCGCCGCGTACAATTCCGGCGCGGGCGAAATCGCGCGGGTTATCAAGCAGACCGGCTGCCGCGACTACTGGGAACTGAACGAAAAAAACCGCCTAAAAAAGGAAACATCGGTGTATGTTCCCAAACTGCTTGCGGTATACACAATTGCCTCCGACCCGCGCCGCTATGGGCTTGATGTCGCGTTCAGCAACGAAATCTACGACTGGCAGCTTGTTCCGGTGCGCAAACAGGTTGATATAACGATGCTGGCTGAATTCGCCGGCCTTGACAAAGAAACGCTGCGGAGGGCAAACCGCGAGCTGTTGTTCAACATTACGCCGCCGGTCGTGCCGGGGAAAGCGCCGTACATGCTGAAAGTCCGCAAAGAGAGCGCCGCGCATCTGGGCGAAGTTCTCTCGCGCGACGATTTACCGCTGCTTCGCAACTACATACACGTTATCAATTCCGGCGACACGCTTTCGGCCCTGGCGCTGCGCTACGGTGTCCGTGTGGAAACTATCCTGGAAAACAACGCCGGCGTGCGGCCGGAGGCGCTGCAACTTGGTACGCGGCTGCTTATCCCTGCGCTCCACGCGCCGCACTCCGAAAAAAGCCGGAGCGCCGAGGTGCCAGCAGCAGCCGCAGCAGCCCCCCCGCCGGCAAGCGGCGGCGCCGGCCAGTACCGCTGGGTTGTGCGCAAGGGCGACACCCTTTTTAGCATCGCGCAAAAACACGGCGTTGGGGTGGAAGCGCTGGCGGCGGCAAACGGTATGCGCCTAAACGATACGCTCAGCATAGGCAGAACGCTCCTGGTGCCGCGCCGCCAGAACACCGCCGACTAGGAGCCGGCGGCCGCGCCGGGCGCGGGCGCGCCGGGCTGAATGCGGCTAAAACCCGCCAAAATCGCGGCTAAATTAAAGATAACAATGTGCACGGCGGGAAGGGCGAAGCCCGCCAGAGCGCAGAGCGCGGCGGGGAGCGTCGCCGAAAAAAGCAGCACGGCACAACAGACACGCAGCGGGAGCGTGCCGGTCAGCACGGAGCGGCCTTTAACGCAGAGCGCACCTATGGCGAAAAAAAATGTTTGCAGAACAAGCACAATGCCCGCCGCCGCGCCCAAAGCCGGCAGTATTACGCGCCGCGCGTAGCCGCTCTGCCGCAGCGAGCCGTTAAAGTCGCCGGTGACATCGGAGTCTCCGGCAGCCAGCGCGGCGGCTAATTCCGGCGGCAGCGCCGCTCCTGCCGGAAGCGCCGCTCCTGCCGGAAGCGCCGCTCCTGCCGGAAGCGCCGCCTGAAAGTCGCCGCCGCCCAGCCGCGAGAAAAAGTCGTAGGGCGCGAGGGTGCCAATCCGGTACATGACCGGCGTGAAGAGCGCGGCGCTTACCAGCGCGAAGTGCAGCAGCAAAAACGGCAGTGGCAGCCGTTCAACAAGCTCGAAAAAGCGCCGCCGTTTCCGGCTGTTTTTCAGACTGAACGCGCCGAGGGTTACCGCTTCAAAATACTGCTTAAATCCCATAAATTTGCCTATTCCTTTATTTTCATGTAGGCGCGGCTCTGCGACTCGCTTAAAAACCGCCGTGTGCGGCCTGTTTCAAATCGCGCCTCGATAACCGGCCCGTCGTCCCCTTCCGTGATGCCGCTGATTTCCCCATAGCCTTCGTCGTCGTGAAAAACGCGGTCGCCCAGCGTCCAGCGGCCGTCGCTGGAGCACGCGGGGGCGCGCGGCGGCGGGGCGTGCGCCGTGGTGGGGGCGTTTGCGCGCGCGGGAGCGAACCGGTACGAGAAAGCGCCTCTCATGGCGGCGGGCGCAAGGCCGCGTGTCTCCAAAAACGTGCTGTCGGCTTCCTGTAAAAAAACGGAAGGCTGCTGAAACGAAAGCTGGCCGTACAGCCGGCGCTGGAAGGCGCAGGTAAAGTACAACTCGTCCATCGCGCGTGTCGCGCCAACGTAGAACAGGCGGCGTTCTTCCTCCAAATCCTCGCCCTGCTTGCCTGAGCGGGGAAATATACCCTGTTCGCAGGCGCTGATAACAACCCGCCGGAATTCCATGCCCTTGGTGTTGTGCAGAGTAATAAGGCTTACACGGTCATCAATGTTTTCGTCCTCCGCCGTATCCAGCGATTTGTCCAGTTCAATCTGGTCGAGAAACGCGACTAGCCCCTCCCGGGTCGGCGGGAACAGCACCGCGTTGTTTGCCAGTTGCTGCAAGTTCGCAAGCCGCGTTTCGCCTTCCACAACGTCGTTTTTCTGGTGATATTCGGCGATGCCCGAATCGTTGAGCAGCGCCGCAAGGCACACGGCCAGCCCCTCCGAAGCGCGCACCGCTGCCACGCCGTCCGCCGCGGCCTCCCCTGCCCCCGCCGGCGTCCCGGCCTCCCCTGCCGTCGTCAGCAGCGCGCGGGCGTTTTTTATGGCCGCAAGAAAGACGGCCAGCCCCTGGCGGGCCTTCGCGCTCAGCGTGCCGGCGGTTTTCTCCGCCGCCGCCTCCAGGTTCCAGCGTTCCTCCTCCGGCACGCCCGCTTCTGCGGCGGCGGCGCCTTCTGCGGCGGCGGCGCAGAAGGCGATTATTTTGTCGATGCTTGTTTTGCCGATGCCGCGCGCGGGCTTGTTCACCATGCGGCGAAACGCGACCACATCGCGCGGGTTTACCAGAAACGCGAGCAGGCACAGCGCGTCCTTGATTTCCTCGCGTTCGTAAAACTTCAGGCTGCCTATAACGCGGTACGGCACAGCGCGGTGCAGAAATTCCGATTCAAACCCGATGGACTGCGCGTTGACGCGGTACAGCACCGCCCAGTCAGAAAACTTCGCTCCGTCCCGCGTGGACCGCAAAATCATATCCGCGCACAGGCGGGCTTCACGCTCCTGGTCTTCAACATAGATAAGGCAGGGCAGCTTCCCGCTCCCCCGCTCGGCGCTCAAGGTTTTACCCAGCCGCCCCTTGTTCCGCGCAATAACCGAACCGGCAAGGCTTAAGATTTCCTGCTTTGAACGGTAATTGCGTTCCAGTTTAATCTGGTCGGCCCCGCCAAACTGTTCGCTAAACCGCAGAATATTGCGCACTTCCGCCCCGCGAAACCGGTAAATGGACTGGTCGTCGTCGCCGACAACGCACAGGTAGGTTTCGTCGCCGTACAGCGCCCGCAGCAATTCAAACTGGGCGACATTCGCGTCCTGGTATTCATCAACCAGAATAATGCGGAACCGGTCGCGCACATACGCGGCCAGACGCGCGTCGTTTTTGAGCATTTCCGCCGGCTTTTTTATCAAATCGCCAAAGTCAACGTTGCCGCTGCGCGCAAGGCGCTTTTCGTATTCGGCATACACCGCCTGAAATTCGCGGGTATGGTTTACAAGGCTTAGTTCGGGGCTGTCCGGCGTGTAAAAATAATCCTTGGCCAGCGCAATGTCGCGCGCCATTTTTTTGGCGTCGGCGCTTTTGGCCCCGCCCATAATCGAAGAAGTCAGCGTGCATGACGCGTCGTCGTCGTATATCGTAAAATTACGCGCCAGATCCCCGCCTGACGCATAGCGGCGCAGAAACCACGCGCCAAACGAATGGAAGGTGCGCGTCATTACCGCCGCCGCGCGCTCGTCGATGCCGCAGGCGCGCTCGGCCATTTCCTTCGCCGCCTTGTTGGTAAACGTTACCGCCAGAATCGCCTGCGGCGGCACGCCGAGCTCGCGTATCAGGTACACAATTTTGCTGGTAATAACCCGCGTTTTCCCCGACCCCGCGCCGGCCAGAATCAAAAGCGGACGCCCCGTATGCAGCACAGCCTGGCGCTGCTGTTCGTTTAACTGCGCAAGATACGGCGGCGCTTCCATT
>JAITGR010000055.1 GCA_031280455.1 Spirochaetaceae bacterium | reverse complement strand
TGGAAAGCGCGGCCTGCGTCGATTTGTAAAAATCGCGCCGTTCGTCCAGCCATTCGTTTATCTGGAGATACGGCCGCACACTGTTGCGCATAAATTGCCACAAGCCGCTCGCCCCCGACCGCGAGAGCGCCGAAGGCACAAAGCCCGATTCAATAACCGGCAGGTACAAAAGATAGGGGGGAAGGCCGCGCCGCTCAATTTCCTGCCGGATAAACGCCATGTACGGGTCGCCGGCTTTTAGGGTTGCGGCGAGCCATTTTAGCTGGCCGCCCTGCGAGTAGCGTTCAATGTACCGGCGCGTAAGCGGGTTGTCGGTTCCGGGGAAGTGTTCCGGCACCGCCGCCGGCCGCCGCGCGGCAGTATAGAGCGCCGGAATAGCCGCCGCCCGTGTGCGCAATGGCCGCTCCGGCACGCTGATAAGCGGCAGCGCGCGCTCCTGCGAAAACTCAGCCTCCGGAGCCATGACTTCCGGCGCGCACACAGGCGGCCGCACGAGCGACAAATACGCGAATAAAAAAAATCCGCCAGGAAAAGAATGAACAGAAGGACGCATGTGTTTTGGAAGGGGGAGGCGCTGATTGCCGGAGGCGTCCGACCAGGGACGCGCCGGTTAAACACGCTCAACGCGGGTTAACCGGCGTTTCCATAGGCCGGAACAATCCGGCCAGGAAACCAGCGCCGCCCGGGGGCTACTTTTTGCCTTTTACCGGCGCTTTTGTTTCAACCCTGTCAAGGGCCGAAGCGGGGAACACAGCTTGCTGTGCGGAATGTTGATCGTTAAACCAAACGGTCGAAACCGTTTTTTTGTTCGCGTCAACAGACAGCACTACCATTTTCGGGCTGTTCGCAATCCCGCTTACCGTTACCAAATCGGCAATCAGGGAATCTGTGGCTCTAACACTCATTTTAATCTCCTAAAATTTAGATTATGCGTAAAGCATGAATGCGCTCATCGTACACGAGGCCGCCTGTTTATGCAAGACCCCGCGGCCTGGGCGTTGCGCATGAAATTAGCCTGTACGCACACGCTCACCCCGCGCTGCCGCTCTTGACGATGATGACGCAATAATTATAACATTGAATACAATGGAAAAAATTAAAATGACGACCGAGCGGCTTTTTTTGCGCTCTCCCAACATCAATGTATGTTTTAGAATTGAAATTGAAGGGGATTTTACCCAGAATGATTTTGCCCAGGCGGTAGACGCTGTATGCAAAAGGCATCCGCTGGTAACATGCGCGGTGGAAATTGACGGCAATCATGACGCGTGGTTTGTGCAAAACGCGAATCCTGTTGAAGTTGTGTATTATACCCATGAAGAAATGCCGGACTGGAAAGACTGGTATAAAAAAACAGATGCTCTGCCGTTTGATTTGACGCGCGGGCCGCTCGTAAAAATTTGTGTGATTACGGGGAATAATCATACGGAAATAATTACATTGGGGCATCATGTTATTGGCGACGGCATAGGGTACTTAAACCTGGTAAAAGATATTTTATTGGCATTGGATGGCAGGCTGGAAGCGGCGGCGCGGATGCCGCCCGCCAATAATAAATTTATCAAAGGTAAAAAACTTGGCCTTTTATCGCGTCTATACGCCCAAAAGCTCAATAAAGAATGGCGAAAAAACAAAACGCATTTTTCCGAAGATGAGTACCGCGCGTTTTTTATGGATTACCGCGCCAAATATATCCCACAAATATATATTGATTCAATAAACGAAGACGCTCTCAAGCGAATAACGGCGCTGTGCAAACGAAACAAGTTAACGGTAAACGAATTACTGACGGCAGCGTTTGCTACAGCGGTTGCTGACGCAGGTGCTGGCGCAGATTTCGCTGGCAAAGAAACGCGTATTGGCGTTGCGGCCAGCACCCGCGGCGAAGCAGCGGCAAAGCCATGGTACTGCATGGGGAATTATGTTACCGGAATTTCGGTTACGGCGGCGTGCGGTTCCACAAACGATTTTATGGCGAATGTAAAAACCATAACCAAATTGGTGCGCGGGGAATTAACGAATATAAAAAAGAAGCACGCGGTTGTCAATTTTCTTGGTGAATTTGACAATGACCTCATAGAATCAATAATGTTCGCTTCGTACGGGAATTACGAGCTGCCAATAGCAAAAAAGATAGGAACGATAATTGCGGAAGGATTGGAGGAGAAGGGGCTTGGCGTGTCCAATTTAGGGCGGCACGAGCTAAACAATTACAGCAAATTCCGTGTATCGGGCTTGCAGTTTATCGGACCGGCATTTCCGGCGAACCTGCTTTCGGTCAGCATCATTACCGTAAACAATACATGTACGCTCTGCCTTCGATACAACGAACCAGAAATAAAACTGGACGCTGTAAAAATGGTGTATAAAAAAGCGCTGGAGTTAATTTTTAACGAATAAAAAAGCGGCGGCGCACGCGGCTGGCTGTTGCGGGAGGAATTTGCATAAATGAAATTGTACATGGATAGCTGTTGCTACAATCGCCCCTATGATAATCAAACGCAAGAGAGGATTCACATGGAAGGAGAGGCTGTTTTAGCAATTATTAACAAATGCAAACAAAAGAATGACGAAATTATAGGTAGTCCAGTTTTGAATTTTGAAATAGGACAAATTGGTAATATTGAGAAGTATGAAAAGGTAAAAAATTTTTATACTCAAACAATAGACAGAGAATTTGAATACAATGAAAATGTACTTCAACGAGCGAAAGAGTTATCCAAAGAAACAATGATAAGAACGTTTGATGTTTTTCATTTGGCCATTGCTGAAAATGCAAAAGTAGATGTATTATTGACAACAGACGATAAGTTTGAAAAAGCTTGTTCAAAAATAAATTTAAAAATAAAAGTAATAAACCCGCTTGATTTTTTATTGGAGGAAATGCGAAATGACAACGATGATTAACCCAAACAGCTTAAATGAAATTAGAAAAATAGGTTTACACGCGTTAAAAGAAGCGTTGGGGCCTGTTGGGACAGTTAGGTTTTTTCAACTGTATGAAAATGGTTTTGGAGATTACACAAAAGAAAAATACCAACAGCCTGATTTAACTGTTGAAGAAGTTGACGCTATATTACGTACTATATAAATATGTAATATATGAACGGAACCTTCCTCGAACTGCTTTTTGATTTGCCGCTGGGCCAAAGCTGGAGCTACCGCGCGCCGGAACCGCCCGCGGCCAGCGCCCAAAGCCCGCTTGTAGGCAAGCGCGCACTCGCGCCGTTCGGCAGGCGGGAACTGACCGGTTACATCGTCGGGGAGCACGACAGCCCGCCCGACGGGCTGGAGCCTGAAAAAATCAGGCCGGTTAAACGCATTATCGACAAAGAGCCGCTGTTTGGCGAGGAAGAAATCGCCAACGCGCGCTGGATGAGCGACTACTATTTTTGCGCGCGCGGCGAAGCGCTGGCGGCGATGGTGCCGTCCTCGCGCCGGCCCGGCGCGTTCGCTTCCTTTACCGAAGACGACCTCGACCTGCATCCCGCCGGCGGAGAGCTTGCGTTGTCTGACGAACAGCGCGCGGCGCTTTCGCGCATTGAACAGGCGCTGCGCGGCGCGGCAGGCGAAAACGCGGCGCGAGGCGGCGGGCTTTCGTACCCGTCGTTCTACCTGTACGGCATAACCGGCTCGGGCAAAACGGAGGTTTTTTTACGCGCCGCCAGCGCCGCGCTGGCGCTGGGGAAGTCGGTACTCTACCTTGTGCCGGAAATCGCGCTTACCCGTCAGACCGCGGAGGCGCTGGGGGCGCGTTTCGGCGGCCTGGCGGCAACGCTCCATTCGGCGCTTACCGGCAGCGAGCGCCTTGGCGAATGGATGCGCATACGGCGCGGGGAGGCGCGCGTCGTGCTGGGACCCCGCAGCGCCGTTTTCGCGCCGGTGCGGGATTTGGCGCTGGTCATTATCGACGAGGAGCACGACGGCTCGTACAAAAGCGGAAACACCCCCCGCTACCACGCGCGGCAGGTGGCGATGCGCCGCTGCGCGCGCTCAGGCGCGGTGCTGCTGCTGGGTTCGGCAACACCGTCGGTGGAAGCCTGGAAGTTAATGCAAGACGGCGTGTTTCAGCGGTTAACGCTGACCAAACGGCTTTCGGGCGGCAGCCCGCCGGAGATAAAAATCGTCGACCTTGCCGGCAGTTCCGGCTGTTTAAGCCGCGAGCTTAAAAGCGAAATCCGGCATACCGCGCAGTTGGGGCGGCAGACCATTCTGTTTTTGAACCGGCGCGGGTTTTCGTACCTGTACAACTGCCCCGACTGCGGGTACGAACTGCGCTGCAAGCGGTGTTCGGTCTCGCTTACCTGGCACAAGGCAAAAAACACGCTGGAATGTCATTACTGCGGCTACCGCGCGCGTCCGCCCGCTTCGTGCCCCGGCTGCGGGTCGCTGGCCGCCGGCTTTCGCGGCTTTGGCACCGAAATGATTGAGGAGGAGTTGCGCGTCAACTTTCCCGACCTGCGCGTAAGCCGGCTGGATGCCGATACCGCGCAGGTGGGCGACACGCTGGAGGAAACGCTGCGCGCGTTCCGCGAAGGCGGCATCGACATTTTGTTGGGAACCCAGATGGTCGCCAAAGGCCTCAACTGTCCCGGGGTGCGGCTGGTGGGCGTTGTGTCCGCCGATACGGGGCTGCAAATGCCGGATTTTCGCGCCGCCGAGCGGGTGTTTAGCCTTTTGGTGCAGGTTTCAGGGCGCGCCGGCCGGTTTTTTCCCGACGGCAAAGTGCTGGTTCAAACACTGCGCCCCACCGACGCCTCTATCGTCAAGGCGTGTTCGCAGGACATGGACGGCTTTTTCCGCGCGGAACTTGCGGCGCGCTTTGAACTGGAGTTCCCGCCGTTTTCCCGCCTGATACGCTGGGTCATCCGCGCATCCAGCGCCGCGCGGGCGGACGGCGAAATTACCCGGCTCTATCGCGCCGTGCGCCCATTCTTGCCGCCGGACGCCGACATTCTGGGGCCGTCGGAGTGTCCCATCGGCCTTTTGAACGGCAAATACCGCCGCCAGATAATTTTGCGGGGCGCGCGCGCCGGCACCATCCACGCCGC
>JAITGR010000033.1 GCA_031280455.1 Spirochaetaceae bacterium | reverse complement strand
CCGCCCTACCGTTTTATTTTTGCCGACAAACCTTGAATAACTTTGTCCGTAATGTCAACGGAGCGGCTGTACCAGATTATGCCTTTTGTGGTTTTATCCAAAACCATGGTATAGCCTTCGCTTTCGGCGGTAAGCGCGATTTGCGCGTTAATCTGGTTCATGGTTTCGTTGGTTGCCGAATTTGCGGTAATGCGGCTTTTTTCCGCATCCAGCTCCGCCGTCTTTTTTTGGTAATAATCTTTGAGCGCTTCTGTTTTTTTGATAATGTCATTTCGCTGGCGGGCGATTTCCGCCTCGTGCGCTTTTTGCTGCTGCGGCGAGCGTACTGGCGGACGGGCGGGCGGCGCGTCCTGCGCCATCGCCTCCGGTTCCACGCCGTCGTACTCGGCGGGTTGGGGCGGTTTTTGCAGAAGCTCCAGACGCGCCTGCGCTTCGGTAATTTCTTCCCGCCGCCGGTCAATTTCGGCCTGAATTTGCGCGCTCTTTTTTTCCAAATCGGCGTATGCGTTCGACCGTATGTTCAAACTGGACAGTATCCGGTTAAAGTCGACAACCGCGAAACGGGTTATCTGCTGCGCGAACAACTGTGTTCCACAGCAGAACGCGCACAAGGCCGCGAAAAAAAAACGTCGTTGTGTCATTATGCCCCTCTTTAATACGTTGATAACGCAAAAGACAGCACGAAATCAATGCCGGAATTCGGGTCTGAAGGACTGCGCCCTATCGAGCCCGGCATCCATTCTATTCTGCCGTCAAGAACCTTAAACCGCTTTACAAACAGAAAGCGGAACGGAAACTGCGGAATGGCAAAGCGCAGCCCGCCGCCAAAACTAAAACGCAGCCGCTCAACAAAACTGCCGTCCTCCGATTTTCCGGCTGCCAGAGTATCGTACCCAAAAATACGCGACGGCTCACTGGCGACTTCCGCCGCGTCGAAAAAGCCGTCCAGCGCGAGAATGCCTGGCACCACGGGAATACGCAGTTCCGCCCAGTTTTCCCACATCGCGTACCCGCGATTGTTCCGCTCACCTGTCCAGCCGCGGCCTGTGAACATGCCGTCAATATACAGTTTACTGGTGTCCTCCGCAATAGGCGCTTTATAGCCCGGCTGCGGGAACAGGAACGAAAGCCCGCTGTGCAGGCCAAGAACGCCCTTAAACGCCCATTTATCGCCGACCGGAATGTTCCAGAGCGTAAAAAATATTTCCGCCTTTATATCGTCGCGCAAATAGTGCTCTTCTTCAAGCTCGCCCGGCAAAAGGCCGTAAATGCCAAAGCGGTTCATCATGTAGTAGCCGCTGGACGGGTCGTAGTAAATGTCGCGGTTGTCCAGCGACAAATTGGTCGCAATTGACATAACCGGCGTAATTTCGTTGTTCCGCTTGCGCAGCGCCGGGTCCAGCGGGCGGTACAGGCTGGCGTCGTACCAGTTGGTTTTCATGCCCAGCCGGATGCTGCCGCCCAGTCCCAGATTGCCCAGGAAGGTAAGCCAGCGGTAGCCGGTCGAAAAACCCAGCGACACGCTCAACTGGTCAAACGTAAGCAAGTATTCGTCAGTCGGCAGCTTGCTGGCCGCCACATAATCGTCGTACGACGCAAAGCCGTCCGGGTAGGCGTAATCTTCGGAACCGTTGAAAAACGGCGCGTGATTGTCCATGGGCGTGGACAACTGCCGGTGCTGAACGGTCAAATCGAAGCCGCCGGAAAGCGGCAGACCGAACAGCCAGCGGTGCGTATACTGCAGCGAAGCGTTCTGCACCGTGTTGGAAAGGTTCAACTCCGCGCCCAGAATGTTGCCCCTGCCGAAAAAGTTCCGGTCGGTCCACTTGAACAACGCCGAAATAGGCAGCGCCTTGGGGTCTGTGGTGCCGGAAAACGTAAGCCCAGCCTGAATTTCCGTGGTAAGCTGCTCTTCAACATTGATGACCAAATCCATGAGATTTTCCGTGCTGCCCGGCGGCATTTCGGGGAGCACGCTGGAAAAATACTGCAAGTTGTACAGGTTGCGGATGCCTTCCATGACCTTCACTTTGGAAAACACATCGCCGGCTTCCAGCGGCATTTCGCGCAAAATAACCGAACTGTGCGTTTTTTTGTTGCCGCGGACAATAATGTTTTCGATGTGCGCGCGGTTGCGTTCAACAATGTTCAAACGGTACGAAAGAACGCCGTCTTCCTTTACCTCTTCCCGCGAAATTGTGTTGAAGATGTAGCCGTCGTCGTAGTAGCGGTCGGCGATGCGCTGCAAATCCTGTTCCAGCCGCCGCGCGTTTACAATCTCCTTCGGTTTGGACAGCACCAGTTTTTGTAAATCTTCGGTGCTAAAAATGGAATTCCCCCGAATGGTAATGCCGCCAAATACATAAACGCGCCCCTCGCGCAGGCGGAAAATAAGCGTAAGCCGGCTGCCCTTTGCGTCGCGTGAAACCTCGCGCGCCACGTCGATTAACTCCGCGTCAATGTAGCCCCGCTCGCGGTAATACTGAACCAGCGCCTGCCGGTCGGCGATGAGTTTCGCCTCCTGGAACGCCCCGTCTTGCAGCAAGCCCTTGGGTTTAAGCGAAAGCACCGCGCGTAGTTTGCGCTCGGAAAAAACAACGTTTCCTTCAAACCGGACGGCCTCGATGGTAACCCGTTCGCCTTCGTCGACAATGAACGTAAGCTGAACCATGCCGTCGCGTCCCGTTTCCGTCTCCGAGCGCACCGTTGCGTTGACATAGCCCTTTTCCAGATATTTGGCCAGAATAGCTTGTTCGTCCAGCCTGATTTTGAGTGTGTTGAAAACGTCGTGCGGTTTGAGCGAAATGGTGTCCAAAAGCTCGCTGCGGCGCAGGCCCGCGTTGCCGGAAAAGCGGATTTGCGACACAACCGGCCGCTCGACAACGGTAAACCGCACCACAACCCCACTGCGGGCAATATCGGCAGGCAGCGGCGCGGGTGTAATTTCCTCAAAAAATTCCAGCGCGTACAGAGCGCCCAGCAGTTCGTAAAACCGTTCATCGGTGAATGGCTGGCCAATGTACGGCTCGATAACGCCGTCAAGGTCGGCCATTTTTACGTTTTTTAAGCCGGAAAACGTGATATTGGTAATTGGCTTTCCTAGATACCAGCCAGAACTATCTTGCGAAAAAACGCGCGGAGAGGCCGCAGCAAAAACAACAGCGAAAAACGCGATACAAAAACCCCGCGAAGTTCCCGAAAAAAGCCTGTGTAAACAGTGGGAAATCATGTAAGCTCCATTTGAGAGATTGTAAAGTACACGGGCGAAAAGCCGCAAACAGCCCCCCTCCTATAAAAACAGAGGCCTAACTCATGGTTACATACTAGCCGCTTTAGGCGTGCGCGGCAAGACAGCGGCCCCTGTCCACACAGCCCCGCACGCGGTATACTTCCAGCTATGATACAGCGTTTAACCATGTGTTTTTTTCAGCCGGCGCGTGCCGCGCGGAATGTTTTTTTACTGGCCTGTTGCCTTTTGGGGTGCCTTTCCTGCGCGCCCAAAAAAACAGCTGGCCGTAGTGTCGCGGTGTTTATTCCGGGACAGCTTGAAGGCTCGGCCATATACAGCCAGCTCGCCGCCGGCACGGC
Source organism: Spirochaetaceae bacterium (assembly GCA_031280455.1). The sequence goes on along the minus strand of JAITGR010000033.1, from coordinate 2,384 downwards.
GCGGGCGGTACGCGAACAGCCAGGCGCGCGCATCCTCATTGTCGAGGCCGGCTTCAACCAGGCCGAATGGGAAGCAAAGCTAACGGCGCTCGCCGCGCAAGGCGTCCACGACCTCATTGTTACGTCAAATCCGGCCATGCCGTACTTTGTAGACGCCATACGCCAGCGCTTTCCCGAACAGCACTTTCTGCTTATGGACGCGGAAATGGCCGATGTGCCTACCGTATACAGCTTGCGCTACAACCAGCGCGAGCAAGCCTACATGGCCGGCTACCTCGCCGCCCTGTTGAGCGCCGCCGATGGCTCCGGCGACACGCGCAGCATCGGCCTCCTTGCCGCGCAGGAATACCCGGCCATGACCGGCATAATCCGCCCCGCCTACCTGGAAGGCGCGGCGGCGGCTGCGGCAGACGAAGGCCGCGCGGCGTTGTCGCTCGACTACCGCGTTGTCGGCAACTGGTTCGACGCGCAAAAAGCCGCCGAGTTAAGCCGCGGCATGTTACAAAGCGGGGCGCGCGTCATTCTTACCATCGCCGGTTCCGCCAACGAAGGCGCGGTACAAGCCGCCGCCGAAAGCGGGGCCAAGGTACTCTGGTTCGACAGCAACGGTTATGCGGTACGCCCGGGCGTGGTCGCCGGTTCTTCAGCCTTAATGCAGGAACAAGCCGTCTACGACAAACTCAAATTGTACTTTGAAAACCGCCTGCCATTCGGAACGGCGGAAACCGCCGGCCTAGAGGACGGCTATGTGCGCTTTATCGACGACGACCCGCTCTACATACAGACCGTCGCGCCGGAAATCCGCGAAAAGCAGGCGCGTATGATAGAAAAAATACAATCCGGCGGCCTGGTGTTGGATTGATAGAACTGCGGGCTCTTTGCAAAACATTCCCCGGCAACCGGCACCAGACCTTAACGGACGCGCGCTGGACGCTTTTGCCGGGCGAAATCCACGCGATTCTGGGCGAAAACGGCGCGGGTAAATCAACGTTAATGCATATTCTCGCCGGATTTGTCCGCCCCGATTCAGGAAGCCTCCTGGTGAACGGGCGGTATTTTCACGCACTTTCCCCGCCCGCCGCGCGCAAACACGGCATCGGCATGATTCGCCAGCGCCCGGAACTGTGCCCGGGCCTCCGTGTCTTTGAAAACTGCGTTCTGGGCGCGGAAGGCCACAATTCTGCAGACGGCATTTTCTTTTCGGGGCAGGCGGCGCGGCGGCGCGTTCAAATGCTCATGGAGCGCACGGGGCTTTATGTGCCGCCGGACGCGCCGGCAGAAGCGCTGGATGCCGCAGGCCGGCACAAGGCGGCGCTGATCGCGCTGCTCTTGCGCGACGCCCGGGCGCTTATTTTTGACGAACCTTCCGCCGTACTAGACAGCCAGGAACAGGAAGCGCTGGCGCTCCTCATGCGCCGCCTTGCCCAGGAAGGCCGCGGCGTCGCCCTCATCACGCACAAGCTGGACGAAGCGCTGCGCCTGGCCAGCCGTGTTACCGTTATGCGCAACGGGCGAACGCTGGAAACCAGGCCGGCGCGAGACTGGACGGAGCAGGAACTTCTTGCGCGTATGTTCGCCGCCGCGCCCGAAGCGGAGGGCGCGGCGCCCCCGCGGGCGGCCGGCGGGTTGTCTGCGGGGGAAGCGCCGCTGGCTGTGCGTGGCCTTACCGTGCGCCGGAACGGAAAACCCGCGCTGGTGGACATTGCCTTCGAGGTTGCGCGCGGACAGACCGCCGCCGTTATAGGCCGGAAAAACGGCGGCATCGAAGCGCTGGAACTGGCGCTCTGCGGCTTTCTCCAGCCGGAAAGCGGCGAAATTCGCGTCATGGGAACAAGCGTCGGCGGCAGACCTGCCGCTTTCCGCGCGGCAGGCGGCGCGTTCATGGCGTCGGCGCGCATCCCCCTGGACGGCGAAAACGGCGTGGCCGGGTACGACAAAAATCTTACCGTGTACGACAACCTGATACTGCACCATCACGACAAACCGGCTTTAGGCGGCGTGCGCCGCAGCCTGTGGCTGCCCTTCAACAAAAAGAACCTGGACGCGCTCGCGGCGGAAATAAAAACCAGGGCGCGCCTCAAAATAAACCCCCGCCGCCGCCTGGGGGTGCTTTCCGGCGGTATGCTGCAACGACTCATCCTGGAACGCGAACTGGAAAGCGCGCGGCATCTTCTGGTCATCTCCGAAGCGCTCTGGGGGCTGGATTACGAACAGCGGCGGCGGCTCCAGCGAAAAATTCGCCAGGCGGCAGACGCGGGGCGTGCTGTCGTGTTGTTTGCCTCCGACCCCGCCGAAGTACGGCACTTGTGTGAACGGCTGTTTTTTCTGCGCGATGGCAGACTCACCGAAGCCTGCGGCGGCGGCCTGTGAGTACGCTGTATTTT
>JAITGR010000018.1 GCA_031280455.1 Spirochaetaceae bacterium | reverse complement strand
GCCGAGGCGGCGCTTACGCCGGAGCAGCGCGTCCTGGAGTTGGAAGGCCAGCTGGCCGCGGAGCACGATTTGTATCTACGAAAGGCGGCGGATTTCGACAATTACCGCAAACGGTCGGCGCGGGAAAAGCAGGAAGCTATTGAATTTGCAAACCAAAGCCTGCTGCTCGACCTCATTCCGATACTGGACGACTTTGAGCGCGCCCTCAAAGCGGCGGCGGCCTCCCAAAAGACAGAGGCAGACTTTAACGCGCTGTTTGACGGTATCGGCATGATAGAAAAGCGGCTCAGTTCGCAGTTAGAAAGTAAGTGGCAGCTGACGCGCTTTGATTCGGCGGGGGAGCCGTTCGACCCGGATAAGCACGAGGCGCTGACAATGGAAAAGTCGGCGGAGCTTACGGAAGCGACGGTGCAGGAAGATTTTGTCAAAGGGTACTCGCTGAAAGGGCGGGTTATACGTCCGGCAAAAGTAAAAGTGCTTATGCCTGAATAACAGCGAGTATAGCGAGTATATTGTGGGCTTTAACGTCCACTGTAAATAAAAAAGTTTTGGAGGGTAGATGTATGGGAAAAATTATTGGTATTGATTTAGGGACAACAAACTCGTGCGTGTCCGTGTTGGACGGCGGCGAGCCGGTTGTCATTCAGAATTCGGAGGGAGGGCGGACAACGCCGTCCATTGTCGGCTTTAAGGCAAACGGCGAGCGCATTGTCGGGCAGCCGGCCAAGAACCAGATGGTTTCAAACCCGCAGAACACGATTTTTTCGGTTAAGCGGTTTATGGGCAGGCGCTTTTCGGAAGTTGGCGATGAAATGCGGCTTGTGCCGTACAAAGTCGTCGAGCAGGGCGATGATGTGCGTATCGAAATCAGCGGCAAAAAGTATTCGCCGCCTGAAATTTCGGCCTTTACGCTGCAAAAGATGAAGAAGACGGCGGAGGATTACCTGGGCGAGGCGGTTACCGAGGCGGTTATCACGGTGCCGGCGTACTTCAACGACGCCCAGCGTCAGGCGACTAAAGACGCGGGCAAAATCGCCGGTCTGGACGTAAAGCGCATCATTAACGAGCCAACCGCGGCGGCGCTGGCCTTCGGCTTCAACAAGGACCAGAAGGCGGACAGGAAAATCGCCGTCTACGACCTGGGCGGCGGTACCTTCGATATTTCCATTCTTGAGCTTGGCGATGGCGTGTTCGAGGTCAAATCGACCAACGGCGATACCCACCTGGGCGGCGATGACTTTGACCGCCGTATTCAGGAATGGCTGATTACCGAGTTCAAAAACGACACCGGAATCGACCTGGGAAAAGACGCTATGGCGTTGCAGCGGCTGCGCGAGGCGGCGGAAAAGGCCAAAATCGAGCTTTCTAACATGACGCAGACAGAGATAAATTTGCCGTACATTACGGCGACTGACGGCGGCGCCCAGCACCTGCAAAAAAGCCTTTCCCGCGCGAAATTCGAGCAGTTGTGCGATGACTTGTTCGAGCGTTCGAAGGAGCCGTGTGTTAAGGCGCTTAAAGACGCGGGGCTTTCCGCCGCCGAGATTGACGAGGTCATCCTGGTTGGCGGATCGACGCGGATTCCGGCGGTGCAGAAAATCGTGCAGGAACTCTTTAAGAAAGAGCCGAACAAGGGCGTAAACCCCGACGAAGCGGTGGCGATAGGGGCGGCCGTTCAGGGCGGCATTCTGGGCGGCGACGTTAAGGACGTGCTGCTGCTCGACGTAACCCCGCTGTCGCTCGGCATTGAAACGCTGGGCGGGGTGATGACTACGCTTATTCCGCGCAACACGACCATTCCCACCAAAAAGAGCCAGACCTTTTCCACCGCGGCGGACGGCCAGACGGCGGTTACCATACACGTCTTGCAGGGTGAGCGCCCCCACTCGAACCAGAACCGGACGCTGGGCAACTTCAACCTGGAAGGCATACCTCCCGCGCCGCGCGGCGTTCCCCAGATTGAAGTGTCGTTCGACATTGACGCTAACGGTATTGTCCATGTTTCGGCCAAGGATTTAGGCACCGGCAAGGAGCAGAAAATCCGCATAGAAAGCTCCTCGGGTTTATCGGACAATGACATTGACCGCATGGTAAAAGAGGCGGAGGCGCACGCCGAGGAAGACAAACGCGAAAAAGAAAAAGTGGACGCGCGCAACGAGGCGGATTCCTTCATTTATCAGGCGGAAAAAAGCCTGAAAGACCTGGGCGACAAAGTGGATGCCGGCGAAAAAGCGAATATAGAAAGCGCCATTGCCGATGTGCGGAAAGCGATGGACGGCGGCGATGTAGCCGACATTAAGGCCAAAACCGAGGCCTTAAAGCAGGCATCGTACAAAATTGCCGAAGAACTGTACAAACAGCAGGGCGGGGCTGGCGGCGCGGGTGCGAACGGCGCGGGCGGGTTTGGCGGGGCAGAGAACGCGGGCGAAGCGCCGGCGGGCGGCATGAATGGCGGCCCCGACACCAAAAACGCCGAAGACGCGGATTACGAGATTGTAAACGATAAATAGGGAGGCATGGCCGCCGGCGTGGCGGGTGAGTGGCAGCGCGCCGCTCACCGCCTGTGCCGGCGGCCTTATTTAACAAAGTGGCAAAACGCGATTACTACGAAGTGCTGGGCGTCGCCAAAGACGCGGGCAAGGACGAAATAAAAAAGGCCTACCGCAAACTGGCGATTCAGTACCATCCAGACAAAAACCCGGGCGATAAAACAACCGAAGAAAAGTTTAAGGAGGCGACGGAAGCCTACGAAATTCTGTCCGACGACCAGAAGCGCGGCGCGTACGACCAGTTCGGCTTTGCCGGTGTTGAAGGACGGCAGGGGCACGATTTTAGTAATTTTCAGGGATTTGAAGACATATTCGGCGGCGGCGATTTTTCCAGCATTTTTGAAAATCTCTTTAGCGGCTTTGGCTTTGGCGGCGGCGGCGGCAGACGGAGCGCCGGTCGTACCGGCAGCAACCTCCGCTACGATGTTGAAATACCGTTTCGTGACGCGGTTTTTGGAACCAAAGTTGAAATACAGTACCCCCGGCAGGAGACCTGCCCCGTCTGCAAAGGCTCCGGCGGCACCGGCAAAAAACAATGCCCCACCTGCGGCGGCCACGGGCAAGTACGCCAGAACTCCGGCTTTTTCAGCATGGCGACCACCTGCCCCGCCTGCCGCGGCGAAGGCTTTGTCATTCAAAACCCGTGCCGTGAATGCAACGGGCAAGGCACCCAAAAACGGCGGACAAAAATCCTCGTAACCATACCGCCCGGCGTCGAAAACGGCCGCCGCCTGGCCCTCTCCGGCCAGGGCGATGCCGGACCAAACGGCACTCCCCCCGGCGACCTCTTAGTCATCGTCCGTGTACGCCCCCACCAGTACTTTGAGCGCCACAACTACGACCTGTACTGCGCCGCGCCCATATCCATAACACAAGCGGCAATAGGCGGCGAAATACAAATACCCACACTGGACGAAAAAACAACAAAACTAAAAATACCGGCAGGAAGCGCAAACGGCAAGCTGCTCCGCATACGCGGCGAAGGCGTCCCCTCCGCTTCCAGCGGCGCGCGCGGCGACCTTTACATCAAACTAATGGTACAAATACCCGCGAAACTATCGAAACGCGGCAAAGAACTTTTGGAAGAATTTTCCCGCGTAGAAGGCGAAAACACAAGCCCCGCCCCCATACCGCTATCAAGCCTGGAAAACACATAAAACCCGCCGCCCGCTCTTCGCTGCCAGCCCCCGCACAAATAAAAAACCCGCGCCGCCTTCCAAAAAAGATGACGACGCGGGCAAGGAGAAAACCTGGAAATTAGCCCCCCCGGGCTAATTATCCAAAAGCAACAATGTACGTGGGTCCAACTTGAGCGGAGAAATCCCTGGATTATACACCGCCCCATCTTTAGCAATCGACAACTCCAGATGATACGGCTTGGACGCGAGCGTAATCACACAATCCAGCTCATCCTCAACATCTTTAAGCACCGTTGGGAACCCCTTGGCATCATACGGCGGCTCACCCGAAACCGTACAACTATACCAGGTAACCAAACCAAGCCCCGCGGCAAATTCCTTTAACGATTTAATACGGCCGGAAGCGGCAATCGAAAAATCGAACCCGTCAATAATAATAGCCTCAGCCTTGTAGCCCCCCTCAACAATCATAGAATGAAGACTCTTGCGAATAACATCGGAATTAACACCCGTCTGGCTAAAATTCATCAGAATACGATTACGGACAAGCTGCTCCTTTAACTCCGCAACATTTTCCATACTCCGCTTACCCACAAATTCGTCAAAAATACTCGCATACCAATCAATAACAAAATCAGCATTCTGCGTAAACGAAATATGAATAACCTTTTTATCCTGCAACAACTTATCCAGCGCAATTTGCACCAAAACAGACGTTTTACCCAGCCCAGACGGCCCGGCAATAACACCCAAACCGCCAGCCTTAAGCCCGCCGCGCATAGCCTTTTCCAAAACCCGCACCGGACTACGTTGAATCAACTCATTTTTAACCATAAACAAACCCTTTTTTAAGGAGAATAGTGCCCAAAGCCCAAGCCTCTCCAGCATAGCACAACACCCCCCCGCACCGCTAGAGGCCTACCCAAACCGCGTAGCGGTTTGGGCATGGAATGCCCCCCGCATTTTTTGCCGGTTGGGGAAGTGTTTCTAAAGTTTTGTTTTTTTTTGCCGATACTTATACAAAATATCGTTTTTTGTAGAGTGTTGTTTGCGATGATAGAGATGCTTTTTTCGATTAAATTCCGTTCCCAGCTTGCGCGTACGCGGCCTGAGGTTCTTTCGCTGATAGAGAATAATGTCATTAACAGTATTCAGCTTTCGGGCGCGGGGATACGGCGCGAAAACAGGACGATTACCGCTGTTTTTGACGAGCGGAAGATTGGCTTTTGGCTTGACGTTGTTTTTGTTATTGAAACGATTCAGGGGCTGCTTTCGGCGAATAAGCGTGATTTGTACGGGCATACGTGTATTTTTTCCAAAGAGATTGACTGTTACGCCGCCGAGCTTCTGCAAAAAGAGCTTTCGTGCGTGGATAACGCGCAGGCGGTTTGGTGCGCGCAGAGCATCAGCGGCGAGATAAAAAATTTTGCTGTGTTCAAAGAAAATATACATAGGCAGGTTGAAGATGTTGATGAGCCGTATGTAGAGCTCGATCAGCTTAAAAATTATGCGCAGACAACGCAGCGGTATCCGTTTAGAAAAAAGATAGAAAAAATTTTGCTGGCGGATGTGTATCGCGGCACGCTGCTTTTGGGGCGCGAGTACATTGGCAAGGCGGATTGCCTTGAATGGTACTGCCGCGCGGAAAATGGTTTGTGTACGCCGCTGGTGTTCCGGTTTTTGGAAAATGCCGGCGCGCTCAATTGTTTTGTGGACGCGCTGGGCGGCGCACTTGCGGCGCTGCTCTCTGAGCCGTCTGGCAGTTTGCCGCCGCGCCTTGCCGCCTTGCACGGCCAGCTTTTTGCCGAGCGGCTTCGTTCTGAAATTACGCCGTACTTTTCAGGCAAGGCCGCCGAGTACTTGTCGCTTTTGCTGGATGCGTACTTTGAGACAGCCGCCGCGCGCTCTCTGGTGCCGGTTGTTGTTCTGGAGGATATTCAGTATGCCAGACCGCAGGCGGTGGCGCTGTTCTTTGCCGAATGGAATCAGCAGGCAGCCCGCAAGCGGCGTTTTGTCGTCCTGGGCAGTTGTTCGGAGGGCGAAGGCGACGAGTGCTGGCGGCGTATCGAGGAGCAGTGGCGGCAGGTGTTTCCGGGGGTGATAAGCTGCACGGTAGAAAACACGCCGGCGTTTGATTATGCCGCGTACAACGTTAGTTTGTGGGAAATCGCGTACTCCTGCTACCTGTTCGGCAAATTTTTCCCCGCGGATTGCCTGCTCGCGCTGTTCGAGCAGGAGGGGAAAAATCCCGAAGTGCTGCGAAAATCGCTTGCGCTGCTTGCGCGGAACGGCATTATTTGTTCGGTCGAAAATCCGCGTCCGGCCAAAGCCGGTTTCCCCGAAAAAATAGAGGCGCTGCTGGGTGAGCGCACGTTGTATATACGCTCGGTGGTTGTAAACCGGCTTTTGGACTGGGTGCGGCAGGGCAGGCTCAATCCGTGTTTCGACTTGATTGTCGCCCTGCGCGCGTTGGGCGCCGAGCCGTCGCATCTGCTTATTCTGGAGGCGGTTAAGGCGGACATTATTAACGGCGCGTTTAGCGCGATAGAAGACGCGATTGCCGGCGAGCGCTTTGTCGCGGTAACAGGCGAGGCGTACGCGGCATCGCTTCTGTATATTTACAAAACATTAAAAAGTTTGATATACGGCAGCGCGGAGGACATACATCAAACGTTTAAGCTGCCTGCCCCCGACAAGATTCCTAATGCTGAATACCGCGCCAGCATACTTTCGATTCAGGCTATATACCGCATGGGTATAAACGATACGGCGACGGCGCTCGACCAGATAAAAGAGTCGATGATTTTATATCAGAACACCAAAGAGCGCAGCGGCATATCGCTGGTGTACCGGCTTTTTTCGCTTATCAATTTGTCCCGGCAGGAAATAAATGACGCGATTGATTATCTGAATTACGCCGCTGAATACAACAAGAAATCGCGGGATTATAACGAGCAGGCTTTGGGCTACTACTATTCCAGTGTTGTCCATTTTATATACGGCAATGTTTCAAAAGCTATTCGTATAATAAAATTTGCTATACAATCTGCGCTGCAGTGCGGCAGCGCCGGCTGGGTTTACCGCGCGCAGTTTATGCTCGCGCGCTATTTGTTTGAAATTGGCGAGTATCTGGAAGCGAAAAAACTGTTTGAAGGCATCTGCGCGGAAACAAAAGCCGCGAAGATTCCGGCGGCCAGCCAGACCGCGCGCGCCTGGATAGAGCGGAGCGCGCTGTACCTGGGCGCGAAAAAAACCGGCCTTAAAGATCTGGACTGCGAAGACGCGCTGTTATTCCGGCTGGAAGAAAGCTACATCAACAAGGATTACCAGGAGACTATCGAGCTGGCAGGAAGAATCATGCGCGAGCCGGCGCGGGATAATTTTATCTTTTTGGAACAGCCGTGCTGGACAAGCGGTTTTTCCCAGTGCGAGCTGCTCATTTTCGCGCAGAAAGATTTCTGGAACCGCGTTGTCCCCGTCTGGCGTTCGCTCGCGCTTTCCAAACTGGGCGGCGCCGGCTCGGAGGAGGCGGTGTA